>CAZEOY010000114.1:0-8729 GCA_964513835.1 uncultured Syntrophobacteraceae bacterium | reverse complement strand
TCGTCCGGCAGGTGAAAGATGTAATAGAGCGGAATGCGGGGAAGCGGGTACAGGGTGAAGGAGAAATCTCCGCTGATGGCGTCCGTGTTCACGTGGCCCGAGAACCTGTCGATCATGCCCTCCCGGTGCCCATAAATCGCCTCGACGTAGGGCGCCAGAACAAGCTCGGAGTTGGCTGAGAAAGCTGCCTGATACGGCATGCTGTTGGGCAGCTCCTTGAAGGATTTCAGGGGATGGATCTGCACCGGCATCGCTGGAGCCCGACTGGCGTACATGGCGATTAAAAGCCCTTCGGCCCCCTGAGCAGCCTCGCCCGAAAGAATGACATCGGTGCGACTCAGGATGCATCGCTCGCCAAAAGCTTCGAAAATGAGCCGCTCATCTTCGATCCTTGCCGGGATGCTCTTTTCCAGCTCATGAATGGATTTCTCCCATGCCTCACCCAGATACCGGTCACGAATTCCACGATAATTCTGAGCCATTCAACCTCCTCTGTATCCTCCATGCTTTGAGCCGCCATTGGAGCCATACCGGTACCCGGTCCTTCCGCTCCGCAGCTTCGAGGGATGTCGCAGGCAGTCAGGCTTGAATTCGACGGACACATCATCACCTCTCGAACAGGAGCAACCTCGCTGCCAGAGCCATACCCAGCCAACAACCTGATATCATTACTGAAACCCAGGCCGCCCGGGCTGCAGCGCGGGGGAGCCACCTCCTTTGAACGATGAGCCCAACCGAGATGACGTGCAAAGGGACCGGAAGCCTGAGCGCAAGGACTGCGGCCTTCAGTCCCCAGGCACCTTCCACCCCGTCAATGACATCCATGGAGCCCGAGCCCGGTCCGCCAAACACAGCGTAAAGCAGCCTGGCCAGCAGGAACAAACCCACCACGACGACTCCGCAGCCCAGAAACCTGACGACAAGCCAGTGCTTTTCAACATCCAGTTTCTGCATGGCCTGCTCTCGAATGACCTTCAGTGCCTGCCGACAAAGACAATACCTCCCGCAATCATCCCCTTCGATGGAAATGTCGACCCAAACCGGCTCTCATTCCTTTCAGCTCTTCGAACCCGAGCCCCTGAAAAAGGTGTAGCAGAAGACGCCATCGGAGGCGGCGCAGCGATAAAGATCCCTGATCCCCTCGTCGAAGGCGGCCTCATCAATCATCCCGACTGCCAGCGCAGACTCTCGAACCCCTTCGATCATAGCCGTGAACGTGTTCCGCGTAAAACCCTCCACCCAGGCCGGGCGACTGGCATCGACATAGACCATCCGCGGCGACACCTTCACATCCCGGAAACCGGCCCGATTGAGAAGAGGATAGAGCTCGCGTCCGATGAGCGCGTTGCCGCCCGCACCCGCCTGCAGATCCACCTGACACTGGATGGCCCTGCGGGCGGCTGCGCTGTCGGGATGGAAGTAGGCCGAACCGTGGTCTCCCTCGATGACTGTGATGCTCCCGCCGGGCTTGAGGACCCTGCCCAAATGGATGAGAGCCTCAACGGGCATGGCCAGGTGCTCCAGCAGGAAACAGACGAAGACATGATCGAAACTCTCCGCCTCGAACTGAAGGTTGTAGATATCGGCGCAGGCAAGCTCCACATTGGGGATGCCCGCCTCCTCCAATCTGCCCTTCGCCTCGCCGAGGGAGGCTTGGGAGACATCAACGGCAGTGAACATCGCCTGTGGATTGAGTCTCGCCAGGTGAACCGTCTGAGCCCCCGTCCCGCATCCCGCTTCCAGCACCCGACAGTTTGCCGGGAAAAGGCTATCGTGATGCAGGAGCTCCGCCAGGGTGTCGGCCTGATCCCGCAGACGCACAGCCTCCCGCTCCGAATAGCCATGTACGTACCGATGCATGCCGCCTCCTCTTGCTTCACAAGGATTTCTATCCAAAACCGCACCTGAAAGATTCCTATGCATCCGGGCAGCACAGCCGAAAAGCACTGCGCACCCGGCGCCGGAGCACCAGCAGATCCTGCCAGTCATCCAGACGTGTCTCCTCGGCCGAGGGCGGCCAGAGTCCATTGGCCTTCATTTCCTCGAAGACCCCCTGCTGAAATCGCGAAGAAGCCTGATTGGTGTGGAGGCGAAGCCGATGTTCGAGCGCCCTCAGTGAACAGAAGGCCAAAACCTGCTCCCGCACGTCCGAGGGAGCAAGACCGAGGTGCGCCAGCGCAGGCTCGAGGCCCTCCCGAACCGATCGGACTCTCAGTGACTCGTCGCGAAATCCTTCCGTCATCTGGATTCCCTGGACCAGGAATTCGAGGTCCGCCAATCCGCCTTCTCCCAGCTTGATGTCGATGGCATCATCCCGTTCCTCGGCCCTCTCGCGCAGCATCCGCTCCCTCAAGTGGCACAACCGCTCCCATACCGACCGTGCATCGCGTGCCCCGAAGCAGATGGACTGCGCATCGTCTTCGATGGCGCGCCCCAGCGCGGAATTCCCCGCCACGCACCTCATGCGAATGAGCGCCTGGATCTCCCAGAGATCCGCCTTTCGGGTGTAATACTCGAGCCAGCTCCTTCTCGTGACCACGAGCGGGCCGTAGCTCCCCGTCGGCCGCAGCCTGGCATCCACCGGGTACCCGGGACCCTCCTGGAGTGGGGTGGAGAGCATGCGCATCAGACGTTGAATGAGTCGAATGATGTGCTCGGGAACAGTTTCCGAGGGCTCCCCGGCCTTCGGATCGTAGACGAAAACCAGGTCCAGATCTGAGAGGAACCCCATCTCGCCGCTCCCCAGCTTCCCCAAGCCCAGGATGGCCAAAGGACAGTCGGGGTCAAGATTCAGGCTGTGTAGGACCCGCTGGAGGGTGTGCTGGATGACGAAGTCGGCCAATCGCGTGAGCTCGCCTTCAAGGTCCCGGTGGCTGATATCTCCCCGAAGCAGGGCCAGCGCAAGCTGGAGGGTCCGCTCGTTCTTGAGTCGTCTCAGCCACTCGAGCCCTTCCTCGTAACCCTCGTAGCGGGCCAGAACCTCCTCGCTGCGCTTCAGCCATTGTGGAAAGGTCGGACAGCGCCCGTCCGGGCTCAACACGCCTTCCACCAGGGAAGGGTAAGGAATGAGAAGAGTCGACAGGAGCTCGCTGCACATCAGGCCTCCCAGAAAGGGCTCCAGCCAGGTGCCCGGAACCTCGAAGACCTTCATGAGTCCACGTCGCCTGAGAATCTTGGCAAGGTAAAGGTCAAGCCGGTTGACGGCTCTCTCCATGAGGTCGACCGTGCCCCCGCAGGCCAGCCGCCCGAGAACACGCACAACCCCGTGGTTCAGCACTGCCGGAACATTTTTCAATCTCTCCTGCAGCCGCTCACAGGGCTCGGGCGCCGACTCGCACAGGCGAGCCAGGGGATCTGCCGTTGGCTGGGCCTCATCGCAGCCTGCCTTCGCCTTCCCGGCGTCGCCGGATTGGAACAGATCTGAAAAATGCTCATGAACCACCCCACAATGCCTTGCGAGAGCCGACAAGAGCTCGGGAGCATTTCCACCGAATCCCAGCACCGTGGCCAGCCGGCCCAGGGACTCTTCGGATTTGGGCAGCTTCTGGGTCTGCCGGTTCTGATCCAGTTGTATCCAGTGCTCGACTCTTCGCAGGAAGGTGTAGGCATCCCTCAGGCGCTCGGCAGTCTCACGCGGAAGAATCCCCAGGTGCGCGAGCTTTTCCAGGCAGCGCAGGGTGTTCGGTTCATCCAGGTCCGGCTCCCTGCCGCCGTAAATGAGTTGCATGGATTGAACGAGAAATTCAACCTCCCGAATGCCCCCGATCCCCAGCTTCACGTCGAACTGGTCCCATCCGGGCTTCGGTCGCGCCGCTTCGGCCAGGATGCGGTCCCTCATTTCGCGGAGCTCATCCAGAGCCTGGAAATCCAGGAAACGACGAAAAACAAAAGGGCGCACCTGCTGGATGAATGTCATCCCGACGAGGCGGTCTCCCGCCACGGGGCGGGCCTTGAGGAGCATCTGGCGCTCCCAGGGGCGGCCGAATTGAAGGTAGTGGTCCGAAGCCGCAGCGATGGAAGGGACCAGCGGGCCGTCCTTGCCCTGGGGGCGGAGCCGCAGATCCACCACGAAGACGCGATCGCCCTCGTGATTGTCCCCGATCACCCTGCACAGCACCTGGCAGAAGCGATTCAGGACCGGCACAAGATCCCCCGGGATCCGATCCGCCCTGGAGTCATACAGGAAGAGGATGTCGATGTCGGACACATAGTTGAGCTCCTGCCCTCCGAATTTCCCGAGTCCGATGACCGTCAGCGACGCCCGCTTTCGAACCTCTTCCCACAGGTGCCGTTCTTCCCCGCCAAGCCACCAGTCGGGATGGTCCTGGAGGGACTGAAGCCCGACCTGGAGGGATACCCCGGCCAGATCGCTGATTTGAGCCGTAGACTCCACGATGTCCGCCATCCCCAGGAAGTCCCTGCCCCCAATCCTCAGAAAGTGACGCTGCTTGAACTGGCGCAGATCCGACATCAGCCGGTCCAGGGTCCCGACTCGGGAGAGGGAACCGATCAGCTCCTGGTGGAGCTCTGCGACGGGCCAGCGCCGAAAGAGGTTTCTCCCATCCCAGAGCCAGTCCTCGTACTCGGGATGGCTTCTCATGAGGGTGGCAAAATATTGCGAGGCGGATCGAATCGTTTCCAGTTCAACGTGTGACATTCACAACCCCGGATGATGAAGGCTCCATGAATCAGAATCTGAATCGCATTCGGTTGGTCATCTCATTTCAAAGGTTAAAGCTCGGCGGGTATCTCGGACCGTTCGGGTTCCCCGGGCTCGGCGAGGAAGCAAAAAGTCCCGGGTTTCAGGAGTGCCCGGCTTCAGGAGTCCCGGGCGGTCCAGGATCGGCAGGGCATCATTCTCAGGCAGCCTCAGGGTTGAGGATGCGCATATTGTCTTCCCTCATGCCCATGGCCAGGGCGTTCCTGCTCGCGGCATAACGGACAACACGCCCGTCCACGTACAGGGACGCAACGATGGGCACGATCCTGCGACCGGCGAATTCCGGAAAGAACTCCCCGAATCTCTCGCCTTTGAGCAGGAGGTCGTCCACGTCCCGGCTGTAGAGACTGCTTTTGGTCTCGTTGATGAGGACAATCCCCTCGCACACGACCAGCGCGTCGATTTCCATGGTTTCCGGACCTTCACGCCGCCTGACCCGAATGGCTGCCCATTGGGGCTCTCCACAACCGAACAGCTCCTCAGCCACACGAGAGAGGTTCGGTGCAACGATGTCTTCAACCAGAGTGCCCATCTTGTTGGCCAGTCCCCCCACTTTCGGTTCATCTCCCGGCGGTCCAACTCGGCCTGGGTCTTGAACATCCCCATTTCGTCCTTGAATACGGACATCCCATCTTTAAAGACCGACATTTCGTCCTTTAACCTGAGCATTTCATCTTTGAATTCACGCATTTCATCTTTGAAATCGCGCATTTCCTGGCTCAATCGGGCGATTTCGCGCTCGGTTCGCAGGGCCTGAAAGCTCAAGTCTTTCATGTACTCTTCGAGAGTACCCACTCGCTGCGCCAGTTGACCGTTCGGCATGTCCGCCCCTTCTCAATCCGGATCTTGAACCTGACTCCTCATATCTTATATACCGTTTCGCCGGCCGTCCACTCAAGTCCCCATTTCTCCGAATGCGAAACCGCACAGCGCTTCACGAATCCGCAACTTTCCGCTATCCTCAACAAACAAGCATTTCAGGAACCGAACCGAAAGGAAACCCATGAAGATCTACGGGATCATCCCGGCTCGATACCGGTCCAGTCGCTTCCCCGGCAAGCCCATGGTCGAAATCTGCGGCAAGCCCATGATCCAGCATGTCTATGAAAGGTCCGCTGCGGCAGCCTGCCTCGGTGCCGTCTATGTAGCCACCGACGATTCCCGGATCGAGGCTGCCGTCAACCGGTTCGGGGGACGCTCCGTCATGACGCGGGATGACCATGCCAGCGGCACGGACCGCCTGGAAGAAGCCTGCCGAATCCTCGGCCTGAACGATGACGACGTGGCCGTCAACATCCAGGGAGACGAACCCCTCGTTCACTCCGAAATGATCGAGAGCCTGGTCCGTGCCCTCCTCGCCGATCCCCAATGTCCCATGGCGACCCTGGCTTTTCGCAGCAGGGATGAAGCCCAGTATCACGATCCCAATGTGGTGAAGGTCGTGGCCGACATGAAAGGCCGCGCACTCTACTTTTCCCGGTCCGCCCTGCCCTTCCGGCGGGATGCGGACGACCGGCCCCTGGAGTTCCTGAAGCACCTCGGGTTCTATGCCTATCGCTGCGGTTTCCTGAAGACCTTTTCGCAGCTCCCGCAGGGTGAGCTCGAACAACTCGAGAAACTGGAACAGCTCCGAGCTCTGGAGCATGGCTACGGCATTCGGGTCGCCTTCACAACCCATGAAACGCACGGCGTCGACATTCCCGAGGATGTCCCGAAAGTGTCCCTGCGCCTCATGCAGGAGCACGAACAGGGATCAGCTCACGAAGCGGAAAGAATCGTACGCTAAGCTGATTTGACTTCCGACAGAAGGTCCGGGTGGCGATCAAGCACTTTGAGTAGTTTCACGAGCGCCAGTGGCGGTTTGGTTTTGCCTTTCTCATAGCGAGAGAAAGCATTGACGCCACCGCCGAAAATCTCGCCGGCTTCGCGCTGGTCGAGGGCAAGTTTTTTGCGCACTCTTGCTATGAATGCCGGGTCAACAATGGACGCATTCACTTGCTTGTTGAACTCCAGCATCAGCGAACTGACACGCGCCGATTCTTTCCTCTCAAGCACGACCTCGCCGCAAGCCGGACAGAACTCACCCGAGACCTCCGGAATTGTTGTTGATTCGCCTTTGTACGAGTAGGGTATGTCACGAGTGTCATGCGCCAACTCGGCCCCGCCACAAACTGGACATTTCATGTTTACAGCTCCTTGAAGGAAACAACGAGCACTTCGTCGATGACGGTGAGCTTGAGATACACTTCTCCCGCGGAGGTGCTCGGTCGGTAAACGTCCTGCCAGATCCGATGGTCAGCGTGCGACGTCATACTTTTGTAGAAATCCTTTGTCGTCAGCGCCCTGACCACACCGATGATGCCATCCGCATCAAATCCCAATGCCGCCCCACCCGCAAGAGCTGAAAGAGTAATCCGCACCTTGCCGTCCTGGATCAAGGCCTTGACGACCGATAGCCTGCAGTGAGGCGTACGCTTCTCCATGCTCAGAACAAATAACCTAAGTGGTTAAATTTAGCAAGTAGGTTAATAGAGGCACTCTCCAACTTTGACTGTCAGTTTGGGGTATAATGCGATCAGTTTGAGCCTTGCCAAGCTGGCGGAGTCCTGTGTGTGACCTGCGCCAAACTCACCTGGTAGCAGGCGCGGCCTATCCGCGACGAGAGCTATTCGGCGGCGCTGGCCAAGCTGGTCAATGCCCAATCTGCCAGCCGTTCGCCGCCTCGATCAAACACGGTATGGCGACAGCTTCGCTGATGCTCAGGAAGCTCGACAGCTACCTGGGTCAGAACGGCCTCACCGTGGCCTTGCTCGAGTTAAGGCGCATCGAGCGCGCACTGTTCGCGCTCGACTGGATGCAGAACGCTGAGCTGCACCGCCGTGTGCGGATCGGGCTGAACAAAGGTGAGGCCAAGCACGCACTGGCCCGTGCCGTGTTCCTGAATCGGCTTGGCGAAATCCGTGACAGCAGCTTTGAGAACCAGCGCTACCGCGCAAGCAGCCTCAACCTGGTAGTGGCCGCCATTATCCTGTGGAACACATTCTACCTGGAACGGGCCATCCATGCGCTGCGCGACTCGGGCAAGGACATAGACGAGAACCTGCTGCCTCACCTGTCGCCGCTGGGCTGGGAACACATCTACCTGACTGGAAACTGTATTTGGCGGCAGAACAAGCAGGTCGGCCAAGTCAAGTTCCACCCGCCAAGGATGCTCGGCGAAGCTCAGCCTGCGATTTATTCCCTCTCGTGAGTTGACCCCCGAATGGTTGCGGCGAAAGGTTTTGATTGATTACAGCTGTCACCGCAAGACAGTCCATTAGGGGTACTCACGGGCTCGTCGCCTCTTCTCCCCATTTTTGGGCATGACTCACAAAATCGGTTGCCAATCTCCCGTGAATCGATAAGATTGCTCGGTTTATGTTCCAGGTGGATTCAGCATTGCCGGTGAAGCATGACCGAAAACGGGCTTTATGACTGGCTCGAAGGTCGCTCATACCGTTTGTTATTATTTCTGCTCAAAGCAACATCAAGGATGATCTATGTCTTCTCCATGGGAGCGCACCCGAGCGCTGCTGGTTCTCGAAGATGGGACGGTGTTTCGCGGCGCCGCCTTTGCCGGCCATGGGCGGGCTCTGGGTGAAGTCGTGTTCAATACGAGCATGAGCGGTTATCAGGAGATCCTGACCGACCCGTCCTACAAAGGTCAGATCGTCGCCATGACCTACCCGCTGACGGGCACCTACGGGATCAACGATGAGGATATGGAATCCGCCGCCATACAGGTGGAAGGCTTCATCGTCAAGGAATACCAGGATTTTCCGAGCAACTGGCGCAGCACCCGGTCTCTCGCGGATTTTCTCAACGAACACGGCAAGATCGGAATCGAAGGCATCGATACTCGGGCACTGACCCGCCACATCCGGGTTGTCGGCGCCATGCGCGGAATCATCTCCACCGAAACCGAAGATGTGAAGCAGCTCCTGGATCAGCTTGAGGCCTTTCCCGGACT
>CAZEOY010000113.1:0-8732 GCA_964513835.1 uncultured Syntrophobacteraceae bacterium | reverse complement strand
ACCCCACGGCCCGGGGCGCCGACCCTGATCGCTGGAGGATGGTGGCCAGCACCAGGTCTTCCCCGCCTCCGAGAAGATTCGCTATGTTCTTGAAGAAGCTCATGCACTGCACCTCAACTGATCGTGCTCCATCACCGCGGCTTCGATCCGCAGGCGATCCACGCCATCCCGGCGCAGAAGGGTCGCCTGGAAACAGAAGTCCGGCGCTTTTTGCTACTCAACGAGCAGTTCTCAACGCATTGTGATCCTTTAACACCCGCATCGACCAGAACACGGCGAATGCCTGTCTCCAATGCGGACAGGTCTTCACAAACCGTCTTCCAGACAACCATCAGATAGATGCCGAAATCATCACGGATCAACTTATTCCCCATTCCAGCCATTGACCTCCAGGGCAGATCGGGGTGTGCTTCCTTGACATTCTGTTTTTCTCATAACTCTACCCGAAAGGACCGGCGAGTCCCAGTAGAGGTCCCCAGGATAGTACACCAGGACTGCTGACCGGAAGGATCACCAGCGCCCCGCCTTTTGCCGTCTGGTGTTCTGGTGCAAGGAGTGAGTTGGATGATGCTTTCCGCTCGTTCCGTAAAACGTGGCATTTCAGCGTTGAAATGGTCCATTTAAGGCCGGAAACAAGAGTACTTTCTGGAGGTTCCATTGGGAAAGCGATATGTTGGCTTGGTCTGACCCCTTCCCCACTGGGACCCCTTCCCCACTTCCCCAACCCGACCATCAGAACAGCCCGCGATCCAGCGATCGGTATTGTATGGCTTCGAGGAGGTGGTGCGAGGCGATGGTTTCGCTGCCTTCGAGGTCCGCCACGGTTCGAGCCACCTTGAGGATCCTGTGGTAGGCCCGGGCGCTCAATCCCAGCTGCCTGACCGCCCCAGCCAGGAGATTCTCGCCCGTCTGATCGAGCTTGCAGTGTTTCTTGACGTGCCGCGGCTTCATGAGGGCATTGGCATACAGAGCATCTTTTGCGTAGCGTTCGATCTGCCGTTCTCTGGCTTCCATGACCCGGTTTCGGATGGCTGACGAGGATTCCGAGGGCTGGGTCGAGCGCAGGTCTTCATAGTGCACGGCAGGCACCTCAATGTGGAGGTCGATGCGGTCCAGGATAGGGCCCGAGATGCGTCCCCGATAGCGTTGCACCTGGTGAGCCGCGCAATTACAGGGTCGATCGGGTGATCCGAAGTACCCGCAGGGGCATGGGTTCATGGCAGCGACGAGCATGAAGCGCGCCGGATAGGTCAGCGACACGGCCGCCCGCGCGAGGGTCAGTCGCCCGTCCTCGAGAGGCTGCCGCAGCAGATCCAGTATATTGCGGCGAAACTCCGGGAATTCATCCAGGAAGAGCACTCCGTTGTGAGCCAGGGTCACCTCACCCGGGCGGGGAATGTGGCCGCCCCCGATGAGTCCGGCATCCGAGATGGTGTGGTGGGGCGAACGGAAAGGGCGGCGGTTCATGAGGGGCCGGCCATCGAGCAGCCCCGCCACGCTGTAAACCTTCGAGGTCTCCAGGGCCTCTTCAAAGCTCAGATTCGGAAGAATCGAAGGAATCCGCTGAGCCAGCATCGTCTTTCCCGACCCAGGAGGGCCAATCATCAGGACATTATGCCCACCAGCGGCTGCCACTTCGAGACCGCGCTTGGCATGCTCCTGCCCCTTCACTTCGTCAAAATCCAAATCCTCCAGGCCATGGCCCGTCTCGAAAGAATCGGGGTCGTGACACAATGAAGGAATAGCCAGATTCCCCCTGAAATATTCAACCACATCCGACAACAGGCGAATTGGCACCACCGACAGCTCTCCGGCCACGGCGGCCTCGCAAGCGTTGGCTTCGGGCGCCAGGAACTCCGTATAACCGGCCTGCCGAGCCTGGATGGCCATGGGGAGGCAGCCGCTCACGGGCTTGACTCGTCCATCCAGGGAGAGCTCCCCCACCATCACGGTTTTCTCCAACCGCACGCCGTCCACCATTCCCATGGCAGCCAGGATCCCAACGGCTATGGGAAGGTCGAAACCGGCGCCTTCCTTCTTAAGGTGGGCCGGCGCCAGGTTCACGGTGATCCGCTCGGCGGGGAAATGATAGCCGCTGTTCTGGAGCGCGTTCTTGACCCGATCCTTGCTCTCCCGGACGATATTGTCGGGAAGTCCAACGGTGGCAAAATGTGGTAATCCTGAGGAAAGATCGACCTCAACCTCTACGAGGAAGGCCTCAACACCCAGAAGGCTGAGAGTGAACGCTTTCGAAATCAAATGAATTCTTCCTGAAAAATCGCCAAAGGGGGACAGCGCTCCAACGAAGCATTCGCTCCTCTACGACGAATTAACATAATGCCTGACAATGTTCTGGGAATTCCCCGCGGTCTGCCGCGCCGCACAGCAGCCGGTTGGCAAACAATCCCGGTGTCTTCAGGTAGATTTCAACCCGATGTCGGACCAGTCCGGCTCGGTCATCCTGTTTTTGAGCCGTACGGGAATGAGCACTGCTGGATGCAAGAAAGAAGCCGGGCACAACCCATCAAAAGAGCTCCTTGCACGATGGGGTTCTACGAGGAAATATGCAGGCGGACCACATCCCAAACGTCTGCGGCAGGAAAGCACAGGCACGGAACGGGCCCTAGAGATCCTTTTTCGAGAAATACCAGTCGGTGACCTGAAGCGAGGCATCCCTGACCCGCTTCTCGGCATCCTCGACGGTTCCAGGCGGAGGAATGATGACGGCCTCGCCCGGCCGCCAATCCGCCGGACAGGCAACCCCATGCTGATCCGCGGTCTGGAGGGCATCCAGGACGCGCATGATCTCGTCAAAATTCCGCCCGACATTCATGGGATAATAGATCATGGCTCGAATCCGCATCTGGGGATCGATGAAAAAGACCGCACGCACAGCTGCCGTAGTGGCACAGGGCTCGTGGATCATGTTGTACAGTCGAGCCACTTTCTGGTCCAGGTCCGCAATGATCGGAAAGGGGACCTTGACCCCGAACTTCTCCTCGATGTTCCTGACCCATGCAATATGGCTGTAAGTGCTGTCCACGGAGGTACCCATCAACTTCACCCCCTTCTGCTCGAAGGCGGCCGCTCTCCTGGCAAAAGCGATGAACTCCGTTGTGCAGACCGGAGTGAAGTCAGCGGGATGAGAGAACAGGATCACCCAGCTTCCCGAGGCCCATTCGGACAACCGGATAGGACCATGGGTGGTGTTGGCGGTAAAATCCGGAGCGGGGCCATTGAGCTCCAACCCGGCCAGGGCTGTTTCGACTGTCACGTCATGCATTTCCAGAACTCCCTCTCATCTGTCATCAACGGACCTGGATCCCGCTCAAACTCCCATCTCACAAGGACCCTGTCCACATCAGCTCTCTCCACACATGAGCCGGAAGCCATTCCCCATCCAGAGCAACTCCTGTGGTCCGGAACGGCGCCTGCCCTCAATACCGGGGTCTCAGCGGACCCATTGCCTGTTTATGAAGTTAATGGCGGGAGCCCACTTGTAAACATCAGACCCTTCAACCCTGAGGGCGAAGCTTGAAGAGGCGGCCGGGCGGCATTGTCCTGAATATGGCTGGATTAATGGAATGGTTGGCGCGATTAAGGCGGTTATTTGTGAGAGGGGTTCTTTCGGTCATTCCTCTAAGTCCGCGTCTCGTTTGGATTCAGTGAGCTGCTGCAATGCCGGAGATGTCTTGGCACATGGATTGCTCTGCATGAAAGTCAACCAACGAGAAGAAAGCTCTTTCCTCCTCAAAGCCAACCGGACTGCCCCGCCGGCTGGCTTTTTTTTTTTCGTTTTGCACCTTGCTCAGTCCCGGCGCCGTTCAGCGAAAAAACACCCCGACCTGCGCATTCCGTTCATTGTGCCGCCGCCCGGAGGCTGCTCCCTGCTCGCAGAACCCGTTCTGCACATTCAGCACTCAGCTATGAATCCTTTCCCCAGCCATTACGATGGATACGGTCCTTGCAAAACTGCTCCTGTCGACGGGACGGCTGGTCCGGATATCCGAGGGGCACAAGGGACTTCTTCGAATGATTGTTTCCCCTGTGAAGAATACGGCAGGGAAGAGGCTCCCCTGGCACTCAACCCTCCCTTCAGAGCTCACAAGCAAAAGAAGAGGCGAAGTCCACGTTCTCGCGAGCTTCGCCTCACCTAGCTCAGACCGCCCCACTCGTTCTATTCTTCGCGACAGGGCACACAGATTCCTTCGTCACTGATACACTCATCGCAGTAAGTTCGATGGCAAATGCGACATTCCTTAACAGCAGACTCACGATCATAATCCTGACCGCAAGACGAGCAATCGAAACGTTCTTCACTCATGGTATTGTCCTCTTTATTCGAGAGCAGGCGGGTGCTCGACAGCAACATCATGGCATTCCGGCGGCTACGCAAGCCCGAATCCCATGTGGGCATACTCTTTCAGCGATGACTTGGCTTCATCTACACCCTGCCCAATGTTCCAGGGCTCCATGAACCCCTCCATCTTGAGCTTCCAGCCGTCCTCATCCCGATAGACATCCGCCTCGCTGCAGGACATCCCGCATCCCTCTTCTCCAATCAATTGATACAGATAGGTCAATATCTCTTCACGCTCTCCCATATCCGTTCTCCAATCCGCTCTGCGTGTAGCGAGCTGTTGAAATCGATGAACGCCCTCAGAATCATTGTTGATCGAATGCGTTCCGGGGAACGTTGCACTTGAAGTACAAATCCTTTTAGCTATCCACCATGAAAATTAATCACCGTTGCACGGTCAGCAATGGATGGCCGCCGCGACCTCCGTCGGGTGAACCCAAGGGAGCCCCTCGCACATCTGATGGGGCGGGGATCGGACGCTTTCTCCTCGCAACCGGGCCGACCCGGCATAATGCGGCGGCACAGCCGGTGGATAGCACTTGACTGAACCGGTGGCATTGTGTCGAATGAAGAGGCGGCGGCCCCATGCGGGGCAGCGCCACTCTCGTGACTGCCATCTTGACGTTGAATCGACAGGGATTTTTCCCGCGAGCACAAGGACAAACGCTCATGAGTGAATCCAGTAGTGTCTACGAATCGCTTGCCGCGCATCTCGACCGCCTTCCCGCTGGTTTCCCGCGAACGGAATCCGGCGTCGAGCTCCGAATCCTCCGGCGGCTGTTTTCACCGCAAGAGGCGGAGCTTGCCCAGTTGGTCACCCAGAGACCTGAATCCGGCGAGGCCATAGCGGCGAGGGCGGGAAGGAATGCTGAGGAGTTGTCGAAGAAGCTGGAGGGCATGTCCCGCAAAGGACTGATTTTTCGCATTCGGAAGGGGGACAAGGTCCGGTACATGGCGGCTCAGTTTGTGATCGGGATCTGGGAGTACCACGTCAACGATCTGGACCACGAGCTCATTCGCGATGTGAATGAGTACCTCCCTCACTATTTCAAACAGCCTCACCAGATCAATACGGGCCAGCTACGAACCATTCCAATCCCCACGGCGCTATCTGCAGATCAGAAGGTGATGCCCTACGAAGAAGCCCGCCGAATCATCGCTGAGCAGGAACTGATTCTGGTGGCGCCCTGCATCTGCCGCAAGGAGCACCAGATGGTGGGTGACGGCTGCGACCGCCCCATGGAATCCTGCCTCGTTTTTGGTGCCGGCGCTCAGTATTATCACGAGAACGGGCTTGGCCGTTTCATCGACCAACACGAGACCCTGCGAATCCTTGAGGACGCTGAACAAACGGGGCTGGTGCTCCAACCCTCCAACGCCCAGAAGGTCGTGAACATCTGCACCTGCTGCGGCTGCTGCTGCCAGATTCTGAAAAACCTGAAATCCCTGCCCAACCCGGCCCGTTATGTAGCCTCCAACTTTGTGGCAAATATCGATGCCGAACTCTGCATCGGATGCTGTGCCTGCCTCGATCGGTGCCAGATGGATGCCATACGGGTAGAGGACGAAGTCGCGGTTCTCGAGAGGAGCCGCTGCATCGGATGCGGGCTGTGCGTGCCCACCTGCACTGCGGAGGCCATCACCCTCGAGCCCAAGCCGGAAAGCGAGCGCACTGTTCCGCCCACCAGTTTCATGGAGATGTACCAGAAAATGGCCAGAGATCGGTTTGCCAGACTCAAAGAATCACAACGAAAGGGTAAATGAGGGGAACGGCTCAATGGACTTCGTAAAGCCCGACGTCGTCGATGGAGTAGGACCCTAGCTCTTCGGCCGAGCGCGAGAGGAGCTCTACGATCTCATCGGAGGCCCTGCCCTGATCGTAGCGCCCCTTCGAGTATTCCGAGACCGAGACCCCCAGGAACTTTCCCTGAACGCCGAACAGCTCGGCCTGCAGACCGATCCGTCGAGCCTCGAGGGCCGTGCAGCGGCGAACCAGGTCAAGATACTCCCCGAACCGCTCCTCCCAAGGGCTCTGCCATGCCGCAGCCCATTCGGCCGTGGATGACTCCACCAAGTCCTGCAGCCCGGGATCGTCCACCTCCGAGCTCTCCGTCGACAGAATGGTCACAATGATCTGGCGCATTTCCGGCCATCCGGGCTCCTGGTAAAAGGCCCTCAGGTCAAGCCGGACGATCTCCAGATCCGCATAGAACTGTTCAATGCGATCCTGCAGGGCGCCCAGTGCCGCATTCGCCTCGATCAACCGGCCCTCGGCCTCGGGATTCCTGACCTGTACGGTCGCACATCCGCTCGAACAAGCTACCAGCGCGATGAAGAACAACAGTGTGTATGGAAAACGCATGTTACCGTTCATTCTCGGGTTTTCCGGAGAGGCCTCGGGGATCCCATTCAACCCACTGTGGAGAGCCCCGAGACCCTAACTCGCGCTCCTCGACCAGCCCCGTATCTTCCAGACTGCCGCTGCAGCTCAGGGACGACCGGTCAGGTAGAGAATCTTGTAAGGACTCTTGGGATCGTTGGTGGTGACCACGATGGACTTCTTGTAACCATCGGAGCAATTGGAAGGGATCACGACGATCTTGATTCTTCCCTCCTTGCCAGGAGAGATGGCCTTGTCCCAGTAGGCCATGGAGCCTCAGCCAGGAAGGACCTTCTTGATCTCGAGCTTCCCGGCACCCGTGTTCCTGACCCGGAACTCATAAGAATACTCCTGGCCATCGACCATCTTACCCAAGTCGTGCTCCGTTTCGGGAAACTCCGCCACCGGGCTTCCGCCGGAAGCAACTGTCTGACCGACCGGCATGGGCTTTTCTTCCGTGGATGCACATTGTGCAAGGAAGAATGCCGCAACCAGCAGCAGGATCGGCAAAACAACTCGCTTCATTACCGCCTCACCCCCTTTCTCTTTTCAGTCACTTCTGCCTGTTGGCTCACGAATGCGTCGTGTATTCCCCGCCCAACGAGGCATGGAGCCAGGACTCCCCCTCAGGACCCCTGACTCGACCCTCCCCGTACATCCTGAAAGCCGCCATCAACTGCTACATGTTTCAGGAAGCTCGCCGTAGGATCATGAATCATTCAGGAAGGCACATTCCTATAATCCATCCTGATCCAAAAGCAAACAGGGATATCGCCTACCCCGTTTACTGAGCCGCACCCCTGGTGGGCAGCTCGCAACCGATTTCCTGGGTGGATCCGGGACCCGCCAGGGGTCTGAAGCACTTCTTGGTGCCCCCGCAAATGGGGCATCTCCAGGATTCGGGCAGATCTTCAAATTTGACACCCTTCGGAATCTTTCCCTTGCGGTCTCCTTTGTCGGGATCATAAATATATCCACAGTTTACCGTCTGACATTGCCACATTTCCTCGGGTTTTGACATAGCAGCTCCTTATGCTGGGAATGAAAAGCATGTCCGGGGTGTGAGGGCGATAACCCCAGGACCAATGATCAACTCCCACGATGCATCAAGCCCCACCGGAGGATGTTGAGGATTCAAACGATGGAAAAATAGTTATTCTTTTGAGGACAGCAAGACTCGGAATGCAAAAAGCGCCGGAACAACCCGGAGACGTTTGCTGATCATTCTTCTGTAGCTGTCCCCGAAATCCGGCAAAGTGACCTGAGCTTTACCGATCATTGGACAATCGCCTTGACATCCTCTTGCAGAATCCATTAAAGCGAGCCCTATTCCAGGGAAGTTGCGACAGGCTGTATTGAGTGTCGGCGAGACCGAGAACGTTTCGGAGGTTGCGATTCCATGAAAGACTGGGTGTTTCTTTTTCCGGGCCAGGGTTCCCAATACGTGGGAATGGGTCGAGAATTTTACGAGGATTATAGCGAGGTTCGGGAGTTGTTCGACACGGCCGCCGAAATCCTCAAAATGGATCTCCCAAAGCTGTGTTTAGAGGGTCACGAAAGCGAACTGGTGCTCACCGAGAACGTCCAACCGGCCATAACCGCTGTGAACCTGGCATGCTATACGGTCCTTCAGCTCCATGAGATTTATCCGGTCGCCGCTGCAGGCCACAGCCTGGGTGAATACAGCGCCCTTTTCGCAGCAGGAGTCCTGGATTTTCAGGATGTCATGCGCCTCGTCCAGTGGAGAGGCCGCCTGATGCACGAGGCATCGCTCTGTGAGCCGGGCGCCATGGCAGCCATCATGGACATCGAAGAGGACCGTCTCCGCGAGATCTGCACACTTTGCGATGTGGAAGTGGCGAACATCAACTCGCCCGACCAGATCATCATCACCGGCCGCTCTGAACCCGTGGAGCGCGCCATCGCCATGAGCTCAGAGTCCGGGGCCAAGAAGTGCGTGAAATTGAACGTGAGCGGCCCGTGGCACAGCCG
>CAZEOY010000112.1:0-8758 GCA_964513835.1 uncultured Syntrophobacteraceae bacterium | reverse complement strand
ATCCCTGCCTGCAAACGCTCTCCCTGTTCCGTTGATCAGCAACCTACAAGTGAATCATTTAGGTGTAAAGGGTGATTTTCTTTCATCATCATGGAGCCCACCCGCTACCCCAAATGCTGTTTTTCTATTTATTTTCAATATATTATAAAATGCCCCAGGCC
Organism: uncultured Syntrophobacteraceae bacterium; assembly: GCA_964513835.1. Taxonomy (GTDB): domain Bacteria; phylum Desulfobacterota; class Syntrophobacteria; order Syntrophobacterales; family Syntrophobacteraceae; genus JALOOX01. The sequence continues at coordinate 8,597 of CAZEOY010000112.1, read as the reverse complement.
ATACCCCTGTACCCCATGCATCCACCCAGGACCCACCTTTCCTTTTCCTCGATGAACCCCCTCACATGCTCTTCAAAATAGAGAGACGATCTGCCCGTATGGCGCATTCTGCTGATGCATGTTATAGGGCATCTGCATTTCTCAATGGCAATCCGCTTGTTGGACCGACAAAGATGAAGGAATCCGGATGAAAATGCTTTCTGTATCGATCCTGTCCGCCGACTTCGGGAGGCTGGCTCAGGAGGTCAAAGACGTCGAAGCGGCAGGAGCCGACTGGATACACGTGGATGTGATGGATGGCCACTTCGTCCCCAACATCACCATCGGCCCCGATGTGGTTCGTGCCATCCGGGGCTCCACCCGTCTCCCTCTGGATGTGCATCTCATGGTCTCCAGACCCGAGCGGTACCTGAAAGAATTCGTGGAGGCGGGCGCAGATTGGCTTGGAGTCCACGTAGAGGCCACAGCGCATGTCCACCGCACCGTTCAGCAGATTCGGGAGCTCGGCGTCCACCCCTTCGTCACCCTCAATCCTGCCACCCCACTCTCAGCGCTCGAAGTCATCCTCCCCGAAGTGGATATGGTGCTTCTCATGACCGTCAACCCCGGCTTCGGCGGCCAGAAATTCATCGAAGCCACCCTGCCCAAGATCCTCCGCTGCAGACAAATGATTGACAACCTGGGCCTTCCCACCCTCCTGGAGGTGGATGGAGGAGTCAGCCTTGAAACAGCCTCAAAAATCTCCGAAGCCGGTGCAGACGTCTTGGTGTCGGGGTCGGCGGTCTTCAAGGGAGGAGATTATTCCGGGAACATCAAGGCCCTGAAATCGCTCATGAGAGGTTAGTTTCTGGTTTCTGGTGAAACCGTACGATGGCTGAATGCATGAGTCTACGCGCATCTGACCGAGTGAGTCGTCATTCCCGCATGTCCCTGGCGGGAGTCCACAGGGTTTCCGATGCATGGATCCCCGCCAGGCACATGCGGGGATGACGTAAATTAAGGAATACGATCAACTGATTCTTTGGACGTGTACTGAGCTGAGAGCTACCCGTTCTCCTTGGCCAGGACAGCCAGGATCCCAACGTATTTGAGCTCGAGTGAATCCACCATCCTGAATCCAGCGGAGCCCAGCGCATTTTTCAGGTCAGCACTCTGAAAGCGATCTTCGGCAGGATGCACCAGAATGTGCCGGGTGATGAAGTTCTGATAGAGGCTGGGATAGAGCTCCTCCAGGAACAAGGCCCCGCCCGGCTTCAGAATCCGTCGTATTTCCGCCACAGCCCCCCGCCAATTGGGAACATGATGGAGGACTCCGTAGCAGAACACGGCATCCAGGGCCCCATCGGCGTGGGGGAGGACTTCCAGATCCCCCACGTAGAAAGATACCCTCGATCGGAATTCGGGCGAGACGTATTTGATGGCCTTGCGAATCATCTGAAAATCGAGATCCATCGCATGGACGCGGGCGGGCTCCATTTCCCGCAGGGTCAAGACAGCCCCTGCACCACGGCCACACCCCACCTCGAGGACGACGTCCGTCGGCTGCAGCGGCCTGAGCCTCTTGAACCAGCGAACGTGAAAACCCTGCTCAAGAACTCTCACCGGATTGTTGACTACCCACCGTTCGGCCCAGTTCAGCTTCATGATCGAGGACTCATTGTTTGACGCCCACATGCACAACAGCGATCCCGTCCGTCAGCCTGCGGTAGCGCACCCGCGAGTAGCCGATCTCCTCCAGGATGCGTTTCAACCCGTCCGCATCGGGGAACATCCGGATCGACTCGGGCAGGTAGGTGTAAGCGGGGCGTGACCCCCCCAGAACTTTTCCGACAGCGGGCATGATGTAAAAAGAATAAAAATCGTAAAGAGCGGCAAACCAGGGTGTCACCGGGTGAGAGAATTCGAGGCACATCATCTTCCCGCCGGGTTTGAGAACCCGATGCATCTCCCTGAAACCCTGCTCCATATGGGTGAGATTGCGGATCCCAAACCCCACCATCGCACCCTCAAACGTCTCATCTTCAAAAGCGAGGCGTTCGGCATCTCCCTGAACATATTGTATTTGTTGGGAGAATGGCGATCCAATCACCTTGGGAATGCCGGTCACCATCATGGCCCAATTGATATCATAAAGCACGATTCTCCCCGAACGACCCACACGGCTTGCGGCCAAAAGAGCCAGATCAGCCGTCCCGCCGCAGACATCGAGGACCCGGTCGCCCGCCTGCAATCCCATCATTCCGACCGCAATCCGCTTCCAGATGTGATGGGTGCCCAGGCTCAGAAGGCTGTTCATGAAGTCATACTTGGACGCCACGGTGTTGAAATGACGACGCACCCATTTTTCCTTGTCTTCCTGAGGCACTCTCAAGTATCCGAAATGGGTTGTGCCGTCTTCTCGACTCGCATCATTCGGCAGGTGGGATCTCACATCGGAGGGAGGGCTTTCCATGGAACAGCGCCTCAGGCCGGCTTCACCACAAGACCTGTTCGGATGCAGCGGGTGCAGACCCTCACTCGCCGCACCGAACCGTTTCGATCAACATGTCGCACAGACTGCAGATTGGGCAGCCAGACGCGCTTGTTTTTGTTATTTGCGTGGCTCACATTGTTGCCCACCTGAGGTGACTTCCCGCAAAAATCGCATTTTCTGCTCATAACCGTTTCTTCCTTCGTTTCCCTCCCCGTAAACGAGAGGGCGCTTCGCAGCACAAAGAAAAGAGATTCAACTTCGGATTTCCACCTATACACCCACAGAAGAGGAGCCGCCCCGAAACGATCTTCCTGTATCACTCTGTCGGGCTGACCGGAGGTCGAACCTTGTGGCACTGACCTCCAGGATCCAAGCGAAACGCTCTTGTAGCACAGCACGGTCAAATCGGCAAGCTGTTTTCGGATGCTCCATGAGCTCTCGACATGAGTCGAACCGGACGCTCAACGAGTGGTCTCACATGGTTCGGATGATCGCCAGCAGCCGCCTCCTGTCATCGGTCGAGATGGTCCGGTCCCGATAGTAAATCTCCTGGAATTCCTCCACAAAGCGATGGGCCCGCTCCCGGATCTCATCCTCTCCAATTCCGGCTGCAAACTCATCCAGCCCTTCGGCCTTCCCTTTCACATACCCCCGTTTTTTCAAGCGCAGCAGGAATTCCGCGACCAGCTCCTTTTCGGGCTCCCTCCATCGTCTCCTGAACAGGAAGATTGCACAAGCCATGATCATCGCCCCCACCCCGGCGATCCCGATGCCCTTGAGATGGACCTCACTGCGCCACCACTGCAAGTCCGGCGTTTTCCAATGCTCCCTAAACTCCCTCACAATCCGTAACTGCCTCTCCAGATCGTAGTTGATGACGAATTTGATCCAATAGTGGTTGAAGGTATCCATGAGCACGCGCATACGACCCAGCACCCCGGCAACGGGTGTCAAGGGCCCGAAATCTGATCCCAGAGGGGTTGGATCCAGTCTCATCCAACCATATCCGGGCAGGAGAGCCTCAACCCAGACGTGAGCATTCTTCTGCCGGACGAGGTAGTAACGGCCGGATCCATTGTAAACGCCCCCGCGATACCCACCCACCAGCCGCGCGGGGACGCCCGAGATTCTGAGCATCGCGCCCAGCGCCGACGCGAAGTATTCACAATTTCCCCGCCTATGAATCATCAAGAAGTCCTCCAGCGGCGCTGAGGAGACGGGAAGCTCATCCAGGCTGTAGGAAAAATCCCTGGTCCGGAGGAAGTTGAACAGAGCCACCGCCTTTTCCATCCTGCTTTGAAAGGGGGCCAGCTCGGAAACCAGCATCCGGATAGATGGCGAAAAATCATCCGGGAGCTGAAGAAATCGAGGGCCTTCCGCTTCCTCGTCCGCGCCCCGTAGAAACACTCGCGGATCAGACTCCACCCGGTAACGGACCCGATTGAGAACAGGATCCCGAAACTGAGTCACCTCGCGCTCACGCCCTCTCTCTTGAAGCCGCAAAGAAACGGGACGGTCCAGTGCAAACAGGACCCTGTGGCCATAGGGCTCCAGGTAAATGACCTGCTGAATCGTCGACCCTCCCTCCGACCGGACCGTGTTGACCGATTGAGGACTGCTGCTCTTCCATGATTTGCCATCGAAGGCATCCAGGACTATTCCCCTCCAGTACAGGTGATCTTCATCAATCTCCCCCATCTCAGCCCGAAAAATCACGCTGGCATCCTCCTGGATGGCCGCCACTTGTCCAAGAGAGATGGAATCGCTGAAACCGGTTCTGGCGCCGGACGCCTTATTCAGGAAAGTGAACAGGGGATAGTTGGTGCGCGGCAGGATCAGGAAGAAGGCGCCACTGGCCGGAATGGCGATGGCACAGATCATCACCGCCTGCAGCAGGCATTGCACGGCATGCCCGCGTTCGAGAACGAGCGTCGGGGAATGGGAATGAATGGTCAGGAAGACGAGGGCGAGCGTTGCCAGGAAAGCCAGCAGCGCATAGGTCACCAGGAAGGATATGTGGATGGAGAGCAGGGATGCCCCCACGAGGAGGAACCCACAGAGTGCCAGCACCTGCAAGTAGTCCCGGTTCGTCTTGTCCTCCAGCAGCTTGATCCCGACCAAAACGATCAGCCCGTCCAGAACGGGCTCCACCAGGTAGTCCAGTCGAACCCGCGAGAACGCGAAGGCGAGGACACTCAGAGAGATGGCGTTGAGCAGCCACCTCGGCGCCACAAAGGTCCGGTTCAAATCCTGAGACGCTCCGGCGGCGAACAGCGCCCAGAACCCTGCGGTGGAGACCCATCCGATGTGTCGTGCCACGGCCAGGTATCCCAGACAGGCGCAAAGATACGTCACCGCATTAATCAGGTCGCCGATTCGGATCATAGACGGCCAGCCTTTCGAGGATGGAATGCCTGTGCGCCCTTGATACGCCGGGGCGAATCGTCTCCCCGCCCATGATGAGCCCTACGGGAACTCCCGAGCGCGTCAAGCGGAGCACCCAGTAGGTCGCACAGCCCAAAACCCATTCCAAATCCCCCTTTATCGTTCGGTCCATGTCGAGAATGACAGGCCTCTCTTCGATTGCAGCCAGCTCCTTGGTCTTGAGCGATCCCGTTTTTGCCGTGGATTTCCAGTTGATGTACTTCAAGGGATCACCGGGCACATAATCACGAATCGACAGGATATCTGAATCATAGCCCATCCTGTCCACCGGGACCTCTCCGGACTTTCTCCGGAGCTCCCCCGACAAAACCCACGGATCGCAGCGCCTGGGCATGGGGAAAACGACAATCTCGGACTTCAACGCCAGGGTCCTGTAGCGGGTGAAAAAATTGAACGGAAACGATGAGCTGATTCCGACCCCGGAGAGCGAGAAGACCCCTCTCTTTGGGAATACGACGGGAATGTGCTTCACATCCTGGGAACGAGCTCGGACAAAGGGAAACAGAAGCTCATTCTCTCCCGTCGACACAGTCACCAGAAACGCGGGGGACCGACGCCGCGCCGTACTGAGCTTGACCCCGACCAAGGCCTCCGTTCCGGCAAACACCTCCTCGGGGAAGAGCAGCTCGACCTCGAGCTTTTGAAGGTTGCATCTGCCGAAAAAGCCGGACACCAGCATGTAACTGAGGAGGGCAGAGGCAATGAGATAGATGAGATTGTTGCCGGTGTTCACCGCGGAAAAGCCGATGATCACGGTGAGGGCGATGTACAGGTACCCGGATTTGTTGATCCGGATCACACGGGCACGGGAACGCTTGCCAGAATTGATTTGATGATCTCCTTCTTGTCAGCCCTCTCGTATTCATCCCGAAAAATAACTCGGTGGGGAATCACGTACTCCGCCGTGGCTTTCACGTTCTCCGGGCTGATGAAGTCCCTTCCCCTGAAGAAGGCGTCCGCCTTGGCTGTCGTGACCAGAGCCAGAGCCCCTCTCGTCGAAAGGCCGGAAGCCAGATATTCGCTCGTACGCGTGGCCTCGACGACATCCAGCAGGTAGTCCAGCATGCGATGCGATGACTCCGAGACATGGACTCCGTTTCGTATCTTTTCCTGGGTGGCCACGACCTGTTCAAGGGTCATGATCGGACTGACCGAGTAGATCTCCCGGCGTTTGCTGCCGCCTCTCAGAATCTCCCTTTCCGCCTCCCGGGGAGGATATCCGATGCTGATCCGCATCATGAAACGATCCATCTGGGATTCGGGGAGGGGGAAGGTCCCGTATTGCTCGATGGGATTCTGGGTGGCGATGACGAAGAAAGGTCGAGGCAGATCATAGGTGCGCCCCTCAATGGTGACCTGCTTTTCGCCCATGGCCTCCAGGAGAGCGCTCTGTGTTTTGGGCGTGGCTCGGTTGATCTCATCCACTAAAACAATGTGGTTGAAGATGGGGCCGGGGCGGAATTCGAAAATTCCCTGGTTCTTGTCAAAAATCGAGAGCCCCGTGATATCTGAAGGGAGGAGATCGCTGGTGCATTGAATGCGGCCGAAGGTCAGGCCCAGGATCTTTGCCAGGGCAACGGCCAGGGTTGTCTTGCCCAAACCGGGCAGATCCTCAATGAGAAGGTGCCCTCGGGAGAAGAAGCAGATGAGCGCAAGACGCAGCGCCCTCTCCTTACCATGGAGATAAGGGGACAGGCTTTTCAGGGCGCGATCGATGTTGTCGCTTTGGGAATGCATGGCGCACCGCGAAGATCTCGCTTGCTATTCGTCAGCCCCTAGACCACACAGACCGGCGGAGCACCGGTTTCACGTGAAACAATCTCACCGATGGCGAAGGCGTTCTGCCCTGTGGCACCCAGGAACTGCATGATTTCCTGTGTCGCACCGGGTTCCACCACGAGAATGAACCCAATCCCGTTGTTGAAGACGTGGAACATTTCGTCGTCTGTGATTCCGCCGCTCCTCTGCAAGAATCCGAAAATCGGCGGCACTTCCCAGGTTCCCTTGCGAATGACGGCCTGACAGGCTCGCGGCAGAATGCGCGGGATATTGTCCCAGAACCCCCCGCCAGTGATGTGAGCCATTCCGGCGATCCCGTGCTGGCGCATCGTCTTGAGCACGGGGTCCACGTAAATCCGGGTGGGCTCGAGCAACTCCTCCGCCACCGAACGTCCGCATTCCGGGATGACGTGATCCGGCGACAGATTGAGCTGATCGAAGACTATCCGCCTCACCAGGCTGTATCCATTGGAATGGAGCCCACTGGAGGCGAGGCCGATGATCTGGAAGCCCGGCCGGATGGAAGCCCCGTCGATGATCTCGCTATTGTCCACCAACCCCACCGCAAATCCAGCCAAATCGTACTCGTCCGACCTGTAAAAGTCCGGCATTTCGGCTGTTTCACCGCCGATCAGCGAGCAGTTGGCTTCCTTGCATCCAGCCACAATACCGCTGATGATCTTCTCGATACGATCGAGATCCAATTGTCCCATGGCCAGATAGTCCAGGAAGAACAAGGGACGGGCACCCTGGACCACGATATCATTGACACACATGGCCACCAGGTCGATCCCCACCGTATGGTGCCTATCGGCCCAGAAAGCGATCTTGAGCTTCGTTCCCACACCATCCGTGGATGAAACCAATACCGGGTTCTTGAGCTCGTGGCAGTTGACAGAATACAGCCCTCCGAAACCTCCGATATCGGTGATCACACCGCTGTGGAAAGTGCTCCGAACGAGCGGCTGAATTCTCTTGACCAGCTCATTGGCCTTCTCAAGATCGACCCCCGCTTCCCGATACAGGCTTTTTTCCATGGATTCCCGAATGCTCCTGAAAGATGAAGGATAGTTCAAAGCGTAATATTCTGAATAGAAATGTATATATACATTTTTTCCCATCGCCCACCAAGACTCAAAACGCTCCATCACCCAAAAAGCTGAAGATCTTGAGAAGATTCACACTCGAGACGAGCCTGAATCCGCCAATCGGCCCCACGTTGTTCTCCCTTATGAATCGTGTTAGATAGCGCTGACTGACAGGGAGGTCCCAATGAACCAGATCGGCGGCGTGAGGAGGGTGGCTCTCATGGCATTGGCCAGTCTCTCGATCTTCATCTTGATTGGTGGATTCTGGGCGACTTTCAGCATTTGGCTTTTCCTCAGAACTCCCGGCAGCACCCAGGTCAGGTCGAGTGTGATTGAAATCCCCCCGGGCACAAACGCCATGGCCATCTCCAATCGCCTATACTCCGAGGGAATCGTTTCAGACCCCCAGGCATTCTACTGGCTGTGCCGCATCCGATCTGCCTCCAGCCGCATGCAGGCGGGCGAGTATGCGTTTTCCGCTCCCATGACCCCGGACCAGGTGCTCGACAAGCTCCTCCACGGGAGAGTCGTTCTTCACCGGATCACCATTCCGGAAGGTTCCACGGTTCGAGAGATCGCAGGCCTCTTCGAAGATACCGGGCTGGCAAAGCCGGCCGAGATCATCAGCCTGGCCAATGATCGTCCCTTCATCGAGTCCCTCGGTATGAAACTCCTGAGCCTGGAAGGCTACCTCTTCCCGGAAACCTACCACTACCCGAAATATCAAAATGCCCGGACCATCCTGACAAAGATGGTGCAGCTGTTCAGGGAGAGATTCACGGAAGAGATGAGTCGAAGGGCTTCAGAAGTGC
>CAZEOY010000111.1:0-8778 GCA_964513835.1 uncultured Syntrophobacteraceae bacterium | reverse complement strand
CTGGTCCCAAGATGCAGCAGGAACCCGCTCTGGATTCAGCAGGGCAAGGAGCACCAGGGAACTGAGGATGACGGGCGGGTTAACGATTCGGGTTGCCAAGGGATTCGAAGACCTCCCAGAAGTCGGGGAAGGATTTGGCAACGGATTCGGCGCCTTCGATGACGACGCCCGGGACTCTGAGACCCATGACCGCGAAGGTCATGGCGATGCGGTGGTCGTTGTGGGCCTGGATGGGGGATTCGGGAGAGAGGACTCGCCCGCCGCCAATCACCAGCCCGTCAGCGAGCTCCTCGACGGGCACCTGGAACTTGCGGAGCTCCAGCGCCACCACGTGGAGCCTGTCGGATTCCTTAACCCGCAGATGCGCCACGTTTCGTATGCGGCTCTCGCCTTTGGCGAAGGCCGCCACCGCGGCGAGTGTGGGCACCATGTCCGGCATCTCGTTCATGTCGATGTCAACCGGCTCCAGGCTTGACGGACCGGACACCCTTACACCTTCACCCGTCCATTCCACCCCGCAACCCATGGATTTCAGGACATCCACCAGGCCTCGATCTCCCTGGGGGCTGTCTTTGGAAACGGGGACGGTGAGGACTTCCCCGCCGGTTATGGCGGCGGCCGCCCAGAAGTAGGAGGCCGACGAACAGTCTCCCTCAACGGTGTATTGGAGAGCGGGGTAGGGCTGGGGGGCCCGGATGAGAACGCAGCTGGAGTCGACACGCTCCACGCGCATTCCTGCCTGGGCCATCATATGAAGCGTCAGGGCGACATAGGGATAGGATGCGACAGGCGTTTCCCAAGCGATCTTCAGATCTTTTTTGGCCTGGGGTGCGGCCAGCAGCATGGCTGAAAGAAACTGGCTGCTCTGCCGGGCATCGATCCGGACTTCACCGCCGTCGAGACCTTCACTCACGATTTCAATAGGAGGATAACCGTCCTGCATCATATAGCGGCACTTCACCCCCAGCCGGCGGAGGACATCGACAACAGGCCCCAAGGGGCGCTCCCGCAGCCGCGCCTCGCCATCGAAAACGAAACGCCCGGAGCCCAAAGCCGCCACGGGGGGCAGAAGTCGCATACTGGTCCCGCTGTTGCCGAGCACGATGGGGGCGACGGGCGACTCCCAGCGTTCAGCGGGCGGAACGACCCGGATGGCGCCTTCGTCCCAGCGGATATCCACACCGAGGGCGCCAAGCGCCTGAGCTGTGAGGAGCGTATCTTCCGAGGCCAGTGCGTTGAGGATACGGCTCTCGCCGTTGGCCAGGGCGGCCATGATGAGAGCCCTGTGTGAAATGGATTTGGAGCCTGGGATGGAGACTGTGTCGTGCACAGAGGAGATCGTTTGAACCGTCTTAATCTTGGGAGTCATGAACCAATGCCTTTTCCAGCGCGTTTCGCATGATTTGTACGCCCCCTTCGTCCGGGATGCTCCGCTCCAGCCACCATTCCAGTTGAGCGACCCCCTGATAGAGCAGCATTTCGTAACCTTTGGCCACCCGGCAGCCCCTTTCCGCGGCAGAGCGGAGGAAGGGGGTCCAAATGGGGCGATAAACGATATCCATGACGACCATATCGGGAACCAGAAACGATTCGGGCAACGGCAGGACGGAGTCCTTGCCCGGCAGTCCGACGGAGGTGCACTGCACGACGATGTCGAATCCATGACCGTCACCCAGACCGGCCAGGGTTTCCAGCGGCATGAAATCGCACTCCAGTGCTCGAGCCAGATCCTCGCCCCGTGAACGGGTCCGATTGGTGATGGTGGTGGGTGCTCCCTCGTGCTTCAATCCGTACGCCACAGCTCGAGCCGCACCTCCCGCCCCGATGACCAGGGCCTTCCGATATTGCAGCGGTGTCTCCCGCTTGAGAGCTTGAACAGCCCCGAGCCAGTCTGTGTTGCGCCCTTCCCACTTTCCGTTCCGCAGTTTGAGCGTATTAACGGCGCCAATGGCGGCGGCGGTTTCGTCCACCTCGGCCGCCAGCCGAAGAGAGGATTCCTTGTGAGGAATGGTGACGCTGAGCCCCCGGAATCCCACGGCTGCCAGCGTGCGAAGGTCCTCCTCCAGCCGGTCTGCATCCAAAGCAAGATAAGTCGCAGGAATTTCCAGACTTCTGAAGACAGCATTCATCATGGTGGGGCTCAGGCTGTGACCCACCGGGTGACCGATGACGGCAAAAAGGTCCAACTGAACAGGATGAATCACAGGCGCCACTCCGGATTGCCAAAACAGGAGCACCACTCTTCCGCTTCACAGAACCGAAAGAACCTCGAGGGCTTTTACCTTGAGAACTTTATAAAACTTTAGGCTTGTGTTATCAAATTACATTTCAGTAGAAAGGTCACGGCGTGCTTGGGCTGAGCGCAACTGTCTCGCGAACGCTTCAAGCGTCCTGATCGCTGCATGCGCATGATGATGCTGTTGGGATGACTGACTGAGGGGCGTTCTCATGAGTGACTTCTATCGCCGGGCCAGTCTCTGTTTTGCCGCGGGCTGCGTGGGCGGGTTGTTGAATGGTTTGGTGGTGTGGTACCTGGGGAGGAAGGGAATCCCCCAGATGATGGGGGTTTCCATCGCACCGGCATGGAGCACGGCATTCCTTTACAACCGCCTGGTATGGGGAGGAATCTGGGGCCTGGTCTTCCTCCTCCCGGCCATGAAGGGCGGGTTCTGGGTTGGGGTATTCAGCCGGGGGATCATCTTCAGCTTTATGCCGACTTTCTTTCAGCTTTTCTATGTCTTCCCTTTTATGGCGGGAAAAGGTCTGCTCGGATTGAGCCTGGGGAAACTGACCCCTGTTTTTGTGTGTTTGTACAATACGGTCTGGGGTTTTTTCGCGGCGCTCTGGCTTCACATCACCCAGGGCGATTCGTGATTCGGGCTTCGGATCATCGCGGTTCTGGAGAGTCCCTCGCGAGGGGGGCCTCTTGAGCTCCTGAACGCATTGAGGTGAACGAGATTCACCAGGAGGATTGAAAGTGAGCTTCACAGTTGCTTTGGGCGGAAAAGGCGGAACGGGCAAGACAACGATTGCCGGTCTGCTGATTCGCTACATGATTCGACACGGCATGAAGCCGGTTCTGGCCATCGATGCCGATTCCAATTCCAATCTGAATGACGTGCTGGGGGTCCGCCTCATCGAAACCCTTTCCAATGCGCGCGAGACCATGAAGAAGGAAGTGCCCACGGGAATGACCAAGGACATTTTCATGGAGTTGAAGATGGAAGAGGCCCTGGTGGAATCCAATGGCTTCGATCTCATCGCCATGGGGCAGCCTGAAGGGGCGGGCTGTTACTGCGCGGCCAACAATCTGTTGAGCAGCCTCATCGACCGCCTCATCAAGAACTACGAATACCTGGTGGTGGACAACGAGGCGGGAATGGAGCATTTCAGCCGGCTCACCCAGAAGGACATCGATTTGCTCCTTCTGGTGTCGGACCCGAGCCGCAGAGGCCTGACGGCGGCCTGCCGCATTGTGGAGCTGGTGCGGAGCCTGCCCATTCGCGTGGAGCAAACGGTGCTCATCGTGAATCAGATGAAAAACGGGGACAACACCTGGCCGGAGGATGTTCAGAAGACTTTCGGGAATGACCGGGTTTTCGTCCTGCCTGCCGACTCGCTGCTGGCCAAGTATGACTTCGAGGGAAAGCCCACCACGACGCTCCCGGACGACGCGCCCATCGTGAAGGCCGCCGACGAGCTTTTTGAGCTGCTGCTGAGCCCCCGGTGGAAGGGACTCGGCGAATAGGTTCACTGGATGGAAGGAGGAGTGTGAGGACATGTTTCCGATTCGACGGGCTTTGCTGAGCGTTACGGACAAATCCGGACTGGTTGGTTTCGCGAGGGGGCTCAAACCCTTTGGGGTCCATTTGCTGTCCACTGGCGGGACCGCCAAGCTTCTGCGTGAAAATGGGGTGGAAATCACGGAAGTTTCGGACTATACGGGGTTTCCCGAAATGCTGGACGGGAGGGTGAAGACGCTCCACCCCAAGATTCACGGGGGTATTTTGGGCATTCGGGACAACGACGCCCACGTCAGGACCATGGGGCAGCATGGCATCGAGCCCATCGACATGGTGGTGGTGAATCTTTACGCTTTCGCCAAGACGGTGGCCAAGCCCGACTGCACTCTGGAGGATGCCATCGAGAACATCGACATCGGCGGTCCCACACTGATCCGGGCTGCGGCAAAGAATTCCCGTCACGTGGCCGTGGTGACCGATCCGGCGGATTACCCGGTCATCCTGGAGGAAATGGAGCAAAGCGGGGGCAAGGTGAGCCGAAAGACGAGCCTCATGCTGGCCAAGAAGGCATTCTGCCTGACGCACACCTATGACGGGAATATTTGCGAGTACCTGGAAAAGGTCATTGGAGGTTGAGATTTGCGTTCCCCCCCCCCGCAAGCTCTCCCGGGTGCCTGCGGCAAGCTGGAGATGAGTTTTCATGAAAGTGCTCGTGATCGGAAGTGGAGGGCGGGACCATGCCATTGCGTGGAAATTCGCCCGGAGCCCCCGGGTGAAGGAGGTTTTCGTGGCCCACGGCAATGGGGGGATCGCTCAAACCGCCACCTGCGTCAACGCCAAGACGATTGAAGAAATGCTTGACTTTGCGGACAGGGAGCGGATCGATCTCACCTTTGTCGGCCCGGAAAAACCGCTTTCGTCCGGAATCGTAGATCTTTTCGAGAGCCGTGGCCTCAACATCATCGGGCCGAGCCAGCGTGCGAGCCGCCTCGAGTCCAGCAAGTGCGACGCCAAAGTGATCCTCCGGGATCTGGGGATTCCGGTCCCGGACTTCGTCGTGTTTTCCGAATCGGAGCCGGCCCGGAGCTATGTGAAGCAGGTGGGTTACCCCGTAGTGGTGAAAGCGGACGGACTTGCGGCGGGCAAGGGATCCCTGGTTTGCTCGACGGTCGAGGAAGCCGAGCAGGCCATCCATGACATCATGGAGAAGCGGGTTTTCGGCGACGCCGGCGCCCGGGTGGACATCGAAAAGCGGCTCTACGGGCGTGAGCTTTCCTTCTTCTGTTTCACGGACGGATACTCCATCGTCCCCATGGTGGCGGCGCAGGACTACAAGCGGGCGCGGGACAACGACGAGGGAAAGAACACGGGCGGCATGGGGTCCTATTCACCCCACCCCTGGCTGGATGACCGCCTGGTCCGAACCATCATGACGCGGGTGGCGGAGCCTCTGATCCGGGGCGTGCGCGAAAAATACGGATTCTTGTACCGGGGCATTCTCTATCTGGGCCTCATGCTGGTGGAGGAGGGGGAAGCGATCGTTCCCTATGTTCTGGAGATCAATATCCGGCTGGGGGACCCCGAAGCTCAGGTCATACTTCCGCGGTTGGAGACAGATCTCGTGGACATCTGCGAATCCATCCTCACGGGAAGCCTCCGCGACATCCGGCCGGCCTGGGACGAACGGTATCGCCTCTGCCTCATCGCAACCAGCGGTCCCACCAGGGGTAAAAAAGGGTGGTACAAAGGGTATCCGGACCGTTACAAGATCGGCCTGCCCATCCGGGGACTGGAGGCCGTCGATCCGGGCTGCCTGGTTTTCCATTCCGGGACCGAGCGTGACCATGACGGCCGATGGATCACCACGGGCGGACGGGTCCTCTGCATCGTGAGCGCGGGGGAGACGCTCGCCGCAGCAAGAGAAATCGCCTATCATGAAATGGAGAAGCTGTCTTTTGAGGGGCTGTATTTTCGGAGCGACATCGGAAAAGAATGAGTTTCCGGGTGGAGTTCGGGTGGGTGCCCTGATGGGGAAGCATCCACCGGGCCGCCGTTGGCGCGCGGTATGGCTTGTCGGACAACAGCAGGTGGAGGACGAGAATGGCGGGGGGAGGAAAAGGGCCGCTGGTTGGCATCCTGATGGGCAGTGATTCCGATCTTCCGGTGATGGAGGAAGCTTTCACGGTCCTGGATACCCATGAGGTGCCTTATGAGGTGAAGATCCTCTCGGCGCACCGTTCTCCAAAGGCAACATCCGAGTATGCCGGCACAGCTGCCGGACGCGGAATCCGGGTGCTCATCGCCGGTGCGGGATGGGCCGCTCACCTGGCAGGAGTTGTGGCCTCCGAGACGATCCTGCCCGTCATCGGCGTTCCCATCGATTCATCTCCGCTAAAAGGCATGGATTCGCTGCTCGCGACGGTGCAGATGCCCCCCGGGATCCCCGTGGCCACCATGGCCATCGGGAAAGGCGGGGCTCGCAACGCCGCCATATTTGCCTTGCAGATCCTGGCCCTTCAAGATCACGATCTGGCGGAGAAGCTGAGGGGGAGCAAGCGGAGCATGGCAAACGAGGTCGTGATTCAGAAGGATCAGAAGCTTCAGGAGTATCTTTCCAAGAGAGGGGCACGCTAGCCGTCGTCACAGATGGACCTCGAATGGAACCGGCCTGGCAAGGGATTCGTTATGCAGATGCGTCGCCCTTGCAGGCGGCATCGGGTTTCGTGATGAGCGCTGCGTCGTGTTTTGCCGTGAAGATGCCAGCATTGGATTCCTCGTCATCCCAGAACTCCGATATCATGACAGCTGCTTCCGCCCTGGCTGAGGGGGGCGTGGTCATTTACCCGACGGAGACGTTTTACGCACTGGGGGGCGATCCGAACAGCGAGTCCGCCGTCAACCGAATCTTTGTCCTGAAGGGGAGGGACTTTTCCAAGCCGCTTCCCCTCATCGCGTCGGATCGGTCGGCCATACTTCGAGTGGTTTCCCGTTGGCCCGTGAAGGCTGAGGTCCTGGCCGGGGCTTTTTGGCCGGGGCCGCTCAGCATGTTGTTGCCGGCGGCTGATTCCGTTTCTCCTTTGCTCCATGCGCGTACCGGTCGTCTGGCTGTAAGGATTTCGCCTCATCCTGTTGCGGCATCGCTCGCGAAGGGCCTGGGTGGGCTGATCATCTCGACCAGTGCCAATCTTTCTGGCGGGCCCGCCTGCCGAAGGTTGGATGAGATCCCCACGGCGCTTTTGGAAGGTGTGGATGCGGTCATTTCAGCGGGGGATCCTCTTGGACTGCTGCCCTCAACCATCGTGGATCTGACGGAGACGCCCCCTCGGCTGGTGCGTCAGGGAGCAATCTCCTGGGAGGCGGTCCGGCATGCCCTTGGCCTTTGAATTCACTTTCTAGCGAGGAATGAATCACTTGATCACAAGTGTTTGGATAATTCTGCTGCTGTTGGCTGTCTGCTTTCTCCTGGCGATGGTGCTGCTGAAGTGGAGATGGCGACGCCTCTCGATTGAGGAGTGCCGCGTCATGCTCTCGGGAGGGGGCACGGGGGGGCACGTAAACCCCGCTCTCGCCATCGCCGAGGGCATCCGCAAACGGGAGCCCGATGCCCGCTTCTGTTACCTGGGTGTTCGGGGCAGGGCCGAGGCTGTTATCGTCCGGCGGGCGGGATACCCGCTTTATTTCGTCTCATCAACCGGCTTTCCGGGACTCAGGCTGTCGGTTCGTACACTCCGCTTCTTCGTTGAGTTGACGGTGGGTGTTGTGCAGTCTGCAGGACTGCTTCTCTGGTTTTGCCCGCGCTGGGTTGTGGCGACGGGTGGATACGTCAGCGCTCCCGTCATCATCGCGGCCCTCCTGTTGCGGGCTTCGGGGATCGGCCATACCCGGATTTTTCTTCACGAACAGAACAGCATTCCCGGCCAGATGAACGGTCTCCTGGGGCGATGGGTGGACCGCGTCCTGCTTACTTTTCCACAAACCCTTTCCTTCTTTCCCAAAAACGGAAGCGTGGTGGGGTACCCCATCCGTCACTCCATCGTTCAGAAAGCGCGGCAGGAGGCTGCCTCAAACCTTGCTTTCCGAATCCCGGAGGGTAGATGGGTGGTGTTTGCATTCGGCGGCTCTCAGGGCGCCAGGACCATCAATCGGGCGGTGGTGGACGCATTGCGCTATTTACTGCCTTACAGGGAGCGGCTTTTCATCATCCATGGCACCGGCCTGGCCCAATCGGACCGGTATGACCCTGCCGCCGACACGGAAAGCCGGCTTCAGAAGGTGTTGAGTGCCGAGGAGCGGGCGCTCCTGGAAGGTTTCTACTATCGCCAGGACTACTTTCACAATATCGCCGACGTTTACTCGGTGAGCGATCTCATCGTGTGCCGCAGTGGGGCAGGGAGTCTCAACGAGATCTCGAGCCTCGGCAAGGCGGCCCTTCTCATACCCAAGGCCAATCTGCCCGGAGATCACCAGGTGATGAACGCACGCGCCATGAAGCATGGCGGGGCGGCGGAAGTGCTTTTCGAAGATACGGTGGTGGAGGAGGGGCAGGTCCTGGAGACCCTGCAGGGTCATGTGCTTGCCGAGCGAATTTTGCGGCTCATGAACGATCCAAGGCGCCTTTCGGACATGGAAAGCCGGAGCAATCAATTCCTGCGCCGCCGAGCCAACGAGCGGATTCTCTCGGAATTGTTCCAGGACAACAGCTACAACAACGGCATTGGGGCTCACGGTTTGCCCTTCAGACCTCTCATGACCAATCATGGTCTGCTCCAGGCGCTTTCGACGGCTTACGCCAAGTCACCCTCGACGTACGATCCGTTGAGCGTAGTCGGAGATGACGACGATCTGGTCTATTACAGGCACCGGGCAGCCGGCCTTTTGTCCCACGAGGCCTGGCAGGATCGTAATGTCGGGGTCAAGCTCATCGGCTATACCCATTACCATGAAAAAACCCCGGCACTGCTTCATATGCTCGCGGATCGGACGCCCGCCTCGAGACTCAGGCGTCTGTTCGGGGGAGACTTCAAAGAGGTGGGCT
>CAZEOY010000110.1:0-8798 GCA_964513835.1 uncultured Syntrophobacteraceae bacterium | reverse complement strand
CATGGGAACCACGGCCAGCCAGGTCCAGGAGAATGCAGCGGAGAGCCAGCGCTCCTACGATGATACCGCGGTCTCCATCACGCAGCTGACCTCCAGCATCCAGGAGATCGCCCAGGCCGCGCAGACGCAGGCCGCCATGGTGCAGGAAGCTCGCAACATCATCAACCAGATGGGTGAAACGGCCCAGGAGGTTTCGTCCCGCGCCAATCAGCAGCACCAGGCAGCCGCCGAGACCGCGGAAGCTGCCCGCAAGATGGCCGAATCCATCAGTGACGTGGCCGACAAGGCGTCCAAGGCTGACAAACAGTCCGAGCTCTCGCACGAAGCAGCCGTCGAAGGCCGCCTGGCGGTTGAGCAGGTGGCTCAGGGTATGCAAAGTATCGCAGAGAGCTCCGAACAGATCACCGAAATCATTGAAGTTATTTCAGACATCGCCGACCAGACCAACCTGCTGGCTTTGAACGCCGCCATCGAGGCTGCCCGAGCCGGTGAGCATGGCCGAGGCTTTGCCGTCGTCGCCGAGGAAGTCCGGAAACTGGCCGAAAGAACGGCTGAGTCGACCAAGGAGATCTCGGTCCTCATCAAGAACAGTGCCGAGCGCGTGAAGGAAGGGGCCGGGCTGGCCACATCAAGCCAGAAGGCGCTCGCCAACATCGTGTCGGCCGTCGAACAGACCAATGCTCTGGTCCGCGACATCGACAAAGCCACCAGCGAGCAGGCCAAAGGCATCGAGCGAGTGGTTCAGGAAATGGATCGACTTCGACAGCTATCCCAGGAAATCACTGACATGACCGGGGAGCAGGGCAAGCGTCGTCTGCGTGCCGCCGAGATCACCGAGGAGATCTCGAAGCTCTCCCAGAACGTGTCCGTCTCGACGCAGGAGCAGGTGCGCAGTGCGGACCAGGTCATGAAAGAGGTCGTGGAAGCCAACAAGCGCGCCGAAAACATCACCCAGATGACGACGGCCCAGAAAGAGCGAAGCCAGAATCTCCGGGACATCATGAACGAAATGAGCAGTGTCGCCCTCACCAACGCCTCGGGTGCCAAGAACTCGCAGGAGTTCAGTCTTCGGCTTTCAGAGGTGATGGATCACTTCAGCATGCTGATCGAGCAGTTCAAGATCAGCGAGGGCAACGGAAATGGAAACGGCCGGTCCGTTCCCAAGGGAGCCGACGGGTTCAAAGTGGATATGGCATCCACGCTGAAAGCTGACGACCGTGTGAAGACTCCGGAAGGATTGGATCGCGGCAACGCATGAAGCTGTCCAGCCCCGAAAGATCGGGGCCGGCGGTGAAAACCGACGAAAGCAAAAGAGCGGTGACGGTCCTTGACTCCGAATTCAAGGCCGGTGCACCAAACCGATCATCGGCAATACACCCTGGTCCCGAGTTGGAAGTACCTCCGCGGGACCAGGCACCCCGCAACGCAGAATGGATAGTGTCCAGAAAGGACTGAGGTGATCAGATGTCAAAGCGTGTTCTCGTTGTAGATGACTCCAATCTCATGCGGCATCGTATTGTCCAGTGCCTGACCGATGCGGGCCACAACGTTGTGGGAAAGGCTAAAGACGGGGGTGAGGCTATCGACCTCTATCGGCAGCTGGCTCCGGATGTCGTCACGATGGATGCGACCATGCGAGGCAAGGATGGGATCACGGCAGCAAAGGAGATTCTGGCCCTCGATCCCATGGCGACCATCGTCTTCTACACTCTGCTCGATGCTCCGCATCTGACCGCCCAAATCGAGCAGCTTGCCGTGAAGAAACTGATTCGAAAAGGCGATGAGCAAGACCTGCTGCAAACACTGGCGTCCATGAGTTGACCGGACTTCATATATAGGATTGAGCATCCAATGGAACCTCAGGATTTCTTGCAGGAATATGTGGAAGAAGTGAGAGAGCACCTTCAGGAGCTGGAGAAGTCCCTTCTGACGTTGGAGCGCGAGGGAACGAAACAGGATGAGATCAGCCAGCTGTTTCGGGCTGCCCACAGCATCAAGGGTGCTTCGGCTTACATGGGATTTGAACAGATTGCCCATCTGACCCACGAGCTCGAGAGTCTTTTCTCGGAAGTGCAATCCAGCTCGCTGGAAGTGACCCCCAGGGGCATCAGCACCCTTTTGGCCTGCGTGGACTACATCGCCAACGCTGTCGGCCAGCTGCAGGATTCGGGTGCGGAACCTTCTGTTCCCGCCTCCCTGTTGGATGCACTCCAGACCATTCGCAGCACGGAATCGGGCCCAGACCTCGAAGAGCCGTCGGTTCCCGGGGGGTCCGATGAGAACCTGGACGACTTCGAGGTGGATTTCTCAGCCGTGTTGTTTCCGGACATGCCGGAGTCTCTTCAGGAAGGTCATGAAGAAGAGTCCGTTCCACCATGTCCATCCAGCGTAAGCCTGCAGGAGGAGAGTTCTGGGGAGTTGGAGGAAGAAGACGCCGAGCTCCTGACCATTTTCATCGGCTCCTTTAAAGAGAGTATCGATCAGGTCTGTTCGGCTCTCGCCTCCCCTGCGGACTCCCCGTTGAGTGAGAAGGAATTTCAGCAGATCCACGGTATCCTTCGCCGGCTCCAGGCCTCATGTCAGTACATGGACTATGAAGATGTTGCCGCCCTCGTGCTGCGCGCTGAGGAGGTCGTTGCCAATGGACACCAGGGGTCCAAGGCGCGCGGCGTCCTGTTTCACGAATTCTGGACGCTTTGCGCCGAGCCGCTCAAAGGACACATGCCACAGCTCGAGCTGCCAACTTACCTTCTGGAAACGGTAGAGCCCCAGCCCCCGAAAGAAGAGCTCTTTCAGGAAGATGATGAAGAGCTTCTGGCCATTTTTGTTGAAACGTTCCATCAGCAATTCTCCGAGTTGGCCGGATTGTCAGGGGCTCCCGAGGGCGTCGGAATGACCACAGCCGCTCTCGAAAAAGCCCGGCAGCTCATCAAGAAGCTGATCGCATCGTCTCAGTACATGGATTATGACCGTGTGGCCGACATTCTCATCGAGTGGGATGAGAAGCTCGCTGAATCCATCCGCAACGGGGTCGGAGAGCGGGTACTCTACGATAAGCTCCTGAATACCTATGGACGCCGGCTCGAAACCTGTTTTCCCGCCTTGGGAGCCTTGGTGGATTCCGGGGAAAGGGTCGAGCAGTCATCCATACTGCAGTACCTCGATCAGGAAATCGACCGGTCCTTCGATCTATTCGAGAATATCACTTTCGGCGAGGCCGGTGAGGATTCTGCCTTGCAGGCGGCCGAGCCCGTCATGAGCAGCGCCGAGCCTCCTGAGCCCGAGGAGAGCACCGATCGGGATGAGACGCCTTCAGAAATCTCCTCGAGACGCGCTGCTCAATCCGACAGGATCTCGGCCGCTGCGGAGGAGATGCCATCTTCGACCACATTGCGTGTAGATGCCCAGAAAGTCGACCAGCTCCTCAATCAGGTCGGCGAGCTCGTCGTGACCCGGTCTGAGTTCGTCCAGACCGTGATGACTTTCCGGGAAATGCTGCGTGAGCTCGCAACCCAGGGAAAGCTCTCCAAACAGGAAATCAGGCGGCTGAGGTTGATCGGGTTCCGGCTGCACGAGTCGACCCTGTCCCTGGGCAGAGTGGCGAACGATCTGCAGGATTCATCCATGCGGATCAGAATGCTGCCCATCTCCCACCTCTTCCAGCGGTTTCCGCGGATCGCCCGCGATCAGGCCCTCCGGCTGAACAAGAAACTGGAGCTCTTCATCGACGGCGGGGAAACCGAAATCGACAAGCGAGTTTTGGAGCAGATGCATGATCCTCTGGTGCAGTTTTTGCGCAATGCCATCGCTCACGGGATCGAGCTCCCTGAGGAGCGCATCCGGGCCGGCAAGCCTGAAGTGGGCACCATTCGGCTGGCTGCTTATCACGAAGGGGACTACGTTGCTCTCGAAATCGAGGACGACGGCTGCGGCGTCGACACGGACCAGTTGAAGAAAGTCCTTCAGAATCGCGGAGAAATGAGTCTTGCGGAAATAGAGAGACTCTCCGAGGACGATCTCAAGTACGCTATCTTCCTCCCCGGGCTCTCGACTCGCGAATCCGTGGACGGCAATGCGGGGCGGGGTGTCGGTCTGGATGTCGTCAAGGAGAATGTGGAAAGGATGAATGGGACCATCGAGGTGTTCTCGGTTCGAGGACAAGGGACCCGATTTCTGATCCGCATTCCGCTCACCGTCGCAATTATCAGGGCGCTTCTGGTCAAGGCAGCCGATCAGGTTTTCACCCTGCCCCTGACGGCCGTTACCGAGATCCTCCGCTACAGGCGGGAAGAAACCCACACCATCGAAGGGTTCGAGGTGATCTCCCTGCGCGGCAAGACCATTCCCATCGTCCATCTGAACCAGCTTCTGAACCTGCCGGATGGGGTGGATGACAAAGGCAGCCAGTTCACCATCATCGTGTCCACGAGTTTCCGGGATGTGGGGCTGGTGGTTGGGGGACTCATGGGCGAGCGGGAGGTGGTGATCAAACCCATCGAGGATGAATTCCACGCGTTTCGAGGTTTCTCAGGGGCCACAGTGCTGGGTGACGGCACGGTCTCGCTCATCGTGGATGTCTCGTCTCTGCTGCGGATGATGAGGGACACCATGGGAGCGCATCCGGCCGGTTGTCCGGAGCCGGAGCAGCGGCTGCTGCACTGATGAAATCTCGGGGGGGTCACTGGAAGGCGTTCGACTTTTGAGCTTCTCTCTCCCTGGCGTGACTCAAGCCAGTTGATCAGGAGATGGCAGACCCATATGCCTATGCAAGCAGACCAAGCCGCATGTAGCGGATTCACAGGTATGATAAACCTGTCGCTGACCGACTTGATCCAGATGGTCTGCCTGTCCCGTTCCGACATCGTCATTCGTGTTCGGTCCGGCGCCACTGATGGGTTCATATGCATCAAAAAGGGCCAGGTCCTGCATGCGGAAACGAGCACCCTGCAGGGTGAGGGAGCCTTCCTCGAGATCCTTCGATGGAAGGACGGAATTTTTGAGATTCAGTCGTCTGATAGTGTTCTGTCCACTTCCATCGATAAACCCTGGGAGCACCTCCTTTTAGAGGCCATGCGGGAGCGCGACGAGAATCTTGTTGGTGGAGAAGGCGAGCCTCCGGCAGTTGCTCGGGACAGCACCCTCCAAAAGAGCATTCCGCTGCTCGGTGCAGAGAACGTGGCCACAAGAGTGGACATTGGGGGTGATCACTGGGACGAGTCCGAACCCATTGACTTGTCACGGATCGAAGCGCCTCAAGCCCAGCCTGAATCGGACCGAAACATCCGGGTGCTTGTAGTGGACGACTCCAGTTTCTTTACCCGGCAGCTCAAAAAATTGATCGAAGCTGACCACGATATTGAAGTGATTGGGACTGCAAAGAATGGAAAGGAAGCCGTCGATTTTCTCAGCTCCAATCCGTCGGTGGACGTCATCACACTGGATATTCAGATGCCCGTCATGCAGGGCGACACCACACTCAAGCACATCATGATTCGGCATTCGATACCGGTGCTGATGATGAGCGCCCTGAATTCCGGCCAGTTCAGCAAAATGTTTGAGTTCCTTCAGTTGGGGGCTGTGGACTTTGTACCCAAACCGGAAGCGCATGAAGATGTCACGGAGTACGGCTCCCGCCTCAGGGCGGTCATTCGGGGAGTTGCACGCGCGGAAATAGGCTGCTTCAAGCGGTATCGTAAGAACGAAGCGGATACTTCCCTCGATCAGCATGCGGGATTGGAGCCGGGAGAAAGGGTGCTTCTGGTTGTGGGAGGGGAAGGTGCTCACATGGAGTGGTTCAGGCTTCCGCTGAGACAGCTCTGCAGGGGGGGGCTGGTTTTGGGATTGCAGAAGATCGCTGGCCCGCTGCTGATTGGCTTCGCTGAGTGTATCTCTGCTTTGACGGGTACGGATACTGTTCCGATCGCCGAGAAGGCTTCCATGAAAGCGGGAACTTTCCATCTGGGCAACGCAGCTCGGGATGTTGACATTGCGCTGAGTGCCGGGCCTTTTGGCATTGATGTTGAGGAATCATCGTCCATGCCCTTTCCATGGACCCAAGGTATCGGGTTCTGGATCGAAAGGCTTTCGTCCTTGCTTGGAAACCGGTTGAGTGTTTGCTTTCTCTCTGGGAGCGATCCTATCGGTGAGGACGTGCTGGATTGTTTGATGGCAAACGGAAGCCGACTCATCGTCCCGGCCACAACGACCATTGTCTGCAGGCAGATGATCCAGAGCGTTGAGAGATATGCAGAAGAAGAATCCCTCGTCTTAACGAGTGCAAGCTATCAAAACCTGACGGAGGTCTGGGCGAAAAATGGTTCCTATGAATGATTGCAGCCGCAATGGTCATGTCCGTGTTCTGATTGTGGACGATGCACCCATGATGCGGAGAGCCATCCGCGAGATTCTGTATCGAAAAGAAGGGATTGAAGTCGTCGGAACAGCAGCAAACGGCAGAGAGGCTCTGGAAAAAATCGCCGAGCTGCAGCCGGATGTCGTGACGCTTGATATCGACATGCCCGTCATGAATGGCATCACCACCGTGAAGAACATCATGATCCGCCATCGAATCCCTGTGGTTATGATCAGCTCGCTGGTGGAGGATGGCTACTTCGCATTCGAAGCCCTTCGACTGGGCGTGATGGACTTCATTCCCAAACCCTCCAGGGTCAATGGCGGCAGCTGGGAACAGGATGAGGAGCTGCTGACCTTGAGAGTTCGGATCGCTTCGGGCATGCAGGTCCAGCGAATGCGGCGTGTCCGGAGAAGCAAAATCAGACGACCCGAGGGGCTGGTGCATGACATCCCGCCCACGACGGTTACAGTTGTCGGGACCACCCTTGCCGGTCCCAACAGCATCATGCATGTGGTTTCTCACCTCCCCAGGAATTTTGATGGAGCCATCGTCGCTCTTCAGGAGATCCATCCGCGCATCCTCAGACCTTTCTGTAAATATTTCAATGAGATCAGTCCAGTGGAGGTGGTCCCGTTGACTGAGAGCACGCCCTTGCTTTCGGGGAAGGTCTATATGGGCTCCACGCTTCAAGGTGCAAGGATCAGCAACTCTCAGCCCAACGGCGGCTACCTCCTTCGTGTGGACGATCCCCATTCTCCCATTGATCAGCTCTTCACCAGTGCAGCCAAGTATTTCGGCAGGAGATCGTGCGGCATATTGCTGACAGGGTTGGGTGTTGACGGAACCGATGGCATGAGGGCCATCAAGGATGTGGGGGGGCTCACGCTGGGCCAGGATCGGGAGTGTTGTGTCTATCCGAACCTGGTTCAGCATGCCGTGGACAACAGAGTGGTGGACGCGCTTCTCTCCAACCATGGGATCGCACGGCGGGTGGTCACCTGGAACCAGAATCAGAGGCGATAGGTCTTAGGGAAACACTATCGAGACAGGATCTCCGAAGGAAGGGAATCCATTCTCAAGGTCTCCGACGGATGGAAAAACGAGGGGAATCATGCCCCCGCTCAAGAAACAGCTTGCTTTTTGAAGCGGGATTGAATATCAGAGCGCATGAGGTGTGGGTCGCTATTTTAAGTGAATTCGGAAGTTGGTCTTCCCGCCGCGTGGGGCCATTCTGAAGTAGCTCTAAAATGACGTACCAGGGAAACAATCAAAGTCTAAGAAAGGTTCAAAGCATGGCGGAAGGTCGAGTGAAGTGGTTCAATGAAAGCAAGGGTTATGGTTTCATCGAAACGGGTGAAGGCCGGGATGTATTCGTCCATTTCAGCGCTATCGAAGGGTCTGGCTTCAAGACCCTGAAAGAGGGAGAAAGAGTCGCCTTCGACGAGGAACAAGGCGCAAAGGGACCTCAGGCCGCTCGGGTTCGAAAGCTCTAGACCCTTGGTTCTTGCCTCTTTGGTCTATCATAAAGCCGGATTCACATCCGGCTTTATTTGTTTTCAGCCAGCGCCATCCAATACACGCCACTCACTCACGCGTGATTCCTCGCCCGTTCATCACGCTAAAATCTTCTCCAGAATCACCTTGGTGATCATGTAGGTCGGCTTGACTCCGGCCGCACCCATGCTTCCCGAAGCCAGCGTCTGTCCGCTGACCAGCGGATTGTCCGACGCGTAGTACGCATAGCGGACCTTCACGTCCCTGGGGATGTGCTCGCGGATGATGGCAGCGTTGATGGCCTGCTGGTAGTGCCCTCCCTCCATCTCCAAGCCCACCGCTCTCCAGCTGGTTTTCTGAAAACGCTCGAGGACGTCCCGGTTCTGGAGAGATGTGCCGAGCACCGTGATGATGGGCCCCACATGGACGTCCGCGTCGGGTGCGAAATCCTCCCTCGCCAGATCGTTACAGATGATATAGTTGTGAGGCATACCCTCCATCACGTGGGCTGTGGCGAGCATGATGTCGCCCTTCTTTCCCGAGAGGGTCCCGGCTTTCCCCATCACCGAAATGGAGCTCACCCCAAGCTTTCTTTCAACGCCGTCCGCCGTTATTGGATCGAGAAGCTCATCCATGACCTCGAAGGCCTGGACGCCGAACGCGTAGTCCATGACCAGGATCACCGGCATGGAATCGGCTGTTTGGCCGGGATTCATCCGTATTTCCGGGTGGAGCTCTACGCCTTCAAGCCTGGCTGTATCGATGATCTGGCAGTCGATCTGGGCTCCGCTCTCGTCGGGCAGCGCGTAGAACCCTCGCTCCGAGGCGTATTGCTCGACGAGGCCGTCCCGATGCCTCAAGGCGCCCATGAGCTCGTAGAACTCGCTCCGGTATTGTGCTCTTTCCCCCGAAGGCAGGGCTGAATAGCCGTAAAGGGTGTTCAGAACAC
>CAZEOY010000109.1:0-8805 GCA_964513835.1 uncultured Syntrophobacteraceae bacterium | reverse complement strand
GGCCAAGCGGTGTTTTGTCAAGGGCTTTTTGGACCGGGCCCTGCAAGCCGCGATGCCGTCAGTCCCGAAGCTCCCGATAAGTGCGCACTCCCGTGCCTGCCGGAATGAGACGACCCATGATGACGTTCTCCTTCAGACCCAGCAGGTAGTCCACCTTCCCGGCGGTCGCAGCGTCCGTCAGGACCTTGGTGGTCTCCTGGAAAGACGCAGCGGAAATGAAGCTCTGTGTGCTCAACGAAGCCTTGGTGATCCCGAGCAGAAGAGGCTCCGCCATGGCGGGTCGTTTGCCCTCGGCCAGCAACTGCTCGTTGAGCAGTTCGAATATGGGCTTCTCCACATGCTCGCCCATCAGAAACTCAGATTCGCCCGGGTCGGTGATCCTGACTCGTTTGAGCATCTGCCGCACGATCACCTCAATGTGCTTGTCATTGATCTTGACACCCTGGAGGCGATAAACCTGCTGTACTTCATCCACCAGGTACTTAGCCACTTCCTTTTCACCCAGGACAGTCAGGATGTCGTGGGGATTGGGGGATCCATCCATGAGAGGCTCACCCGCTCTTACGTAATCGCCCTCATGAACGCTGATGTGCTTTCCTTTGGGAATGAGATAGTCTCGAGGATCGCCGACTTGAGGTGTCACCGTGACCTTGCGCTTGCCCTTGGTGTCTTTGCCAAAACTCACCACGCCGTCAATTTCCGTGATGACAGCATGCTCCTTGGGCTTGCGCACTTCGAACAGCTCGGCCACTCTCGGAAGACCACCCGTGATGTCTTTGGTCTTGGTTGTCTCACGGGGAATTCTCGCCAAAACATCGCCGGGGGAAATCTGATCGCCTTCATTGACCATGAGGATGGCGCCGAGCGGCATGAAGTACCGCGCATAACCACCTTCGCCCACCCGGGCCGTACGGCCCTTCTCATCCTTGATGGAGATTCGGGGCCTGACATCCGAGTCCCGGTACTCAACAACGACCTTGCTGGATTTGCCTGTGACGGGATCCAACTTCTCCTGCATCGTCTGGCCTTCGGTGATGTCGCCGAATTTTACGGTGCCCGCGATTTCAGTCAGAATCGGCATCGTGAACGGGTCCCATTCGGCCAGCAGATTGTCGGGCTCCAAGACCTGCCCGTCCTCCACTTTCAACTTGGCGCCGTAGTTGATCACGTATCGTTCTCTTTCACGGCCGGCCTCACTCACGATACAGATCTCGCCGTTGCGATTCATGGCGACCAGATCGCCGTCTCTGTTACGAACCGTATTGAGGTTGAGGAACCGAACGGTACCCGGGTACCGATTGTTGATCGAGGTTCTTTCGATGCTCTTGCTGGCGGTACCACCGATGTGGAATGTGCGCATCGTCAGCTGGGTGCCAGGTTCACCGATGGACTGGGCAGCAATGATACCCACGGCTTCACCCATCTGGGCGAGCTTTCCCTGAGCGAGATCTCGACCGTAACACATGGCACACACACCACGCGGGCTTCGACAGGTCAGGACCGAACGAATCAGAACCTTTTCGATACCCGCATCCTCGACTTTTTGAACACCCTGCTCGTCGATTTCCGTTCCTGCGGGAATGAGCACTTCGCCAGTGACCGGGTCCGAAATGTCTTCGTGAGCTGTTCTCCCCAAAATACGCTCTCCCAGACGCTGAATGATTTCTCCCGCCTCCAGCAGAGCTTCCACTTCAATACCATCCATGGTTCCACAATCATGCTCACCGATGATGACGTCCTGGGATACGTCCACCAGACGCCGCGTGAGGTATCCGGAGTTCGCGGTCTTCAATGCAGTGTCCGCGAGACCCTTCCGGGCGCCGTGGGTGGAGATGAAATACTGGAGAACCGTCAATCCCTCTCTGAAGTTGGCGGTGATGGGGGTCTCTATGATTTCTCCTGATGGCTTGGCCATGAGTCCACGCATGCCGGAAAGCTGACGCATCTGGTCTTTGCTGCCCCGAGCACCCGAATCCGCCATCATGTAGATGGGATTGAATGCCTCAGCCTTCTGACTTTCGCCTCCTTCCTTGGAACCGATCTCCTTCATCATCTCGGAAGCCACGTCTTCTGTGGCCTTGGCCCAGATATCGACGGCCTTGTTGTATTTCTCACCCTCGGTGATCAAACCTTCATTATACTGCCTTTCGATCTCCGTCACCTGGTTGAAGGCCAGCTCCAGGATCTCCGATTTGCGTGACGGGATGACCATGTCGTTGATGGATATGGAAATGCCCGATCGGGTGGCGAACTCATAGCCCATGTCCTTGAGCCGGTCCGCCAGGAGCACGGTGGCCTTGACGCCCGCGCTGCGGTAACACACGTCAATGAGCTGTGCCAGACTCTTTTTGTTCATGACCTTATTGATGGCGGAGAAAGGGATATCGGGGGGCAAAATCTCTGACAGAATGATACGGCCGACCGTAGTGTCTACGCGATCCTTGCCCATCCTGACCTGTATCCGTGCGTGGAGCTCGGCTTTTCCCGCATCGTAAGCGCATCGCACCTCTTCACGGTTTGAGAAGATCCGCCCTTCGCCTCTGGCCCCACTTCTCTCCCGCGTCATGAAGTAGATTCCGAGGACGATGTCCTGAGATGGCACGATGATCGGATCGCCATGTGCTGGGCTCAGGATGTTGTTGGTGGACATCATCAAAACGCGAGCTTCCGTCTGGGCCTCGATGGACAGAGGAATGTGCACTGCCATCTGGTCGCCGTCGAAATCCGCGTTGAACGCCGTACACACCAGGGGATGGAGCTGGATGGCCTTGCCCTCGATCAGGATCGGTTCAAAGGCCTGGATGCCCAGCCGGTGCAGTGTGGGAGCCCGATTCAGCATGACGGGAAACTCCCGCACCACTTCGTCCAGGGTATCCCACACCTCCGGAGTCTCCTTCTCCACCATCTTCTTGGCGGCCTTGATCGTGCTGACGTATCCTTTTTCCTCCAGCTTGTTGTAAATGAAGGGCTTGAACAGCTCGAGAGCCATCTTCTTGGGCAATCCGCACTGATGCAGGCGGAGATTGGGCCCTGTGACGATGACGGTACGGCCCGAATAGTCCACGCGCTTGCCGAGAAGGTTCTGACGAAAACGGCCCTGTTTGCCTTTGAGCATGTCGCTGAGCGATTTCAACGGACGTTTGCTGGCGCCAGTGATGGTCTTTCCGCGCCGCCCGTTATCGAAAAGAACATCCACCGCCTCCTGAAGCATCCGCTTTTCGTTGCGGATGATGATGTCCGGGGCGTTAAGCTCTTGAAGTCGCTTGAGCCGGTTGTTCCGGTTGATGACCCTTCGGTACAGGTCATTGAGATCGCTGGTGGCAAACCGCCCGCCGTCCAAGGGAACAAGGGGCCGCAGGTCCGGCGGAAGTACCGGGATCACGTCCATGATCATCCATTCCGGCCGATTGTCGGATTCCCGGAATGCGTCAATGATCTTGAGCCGTTTGGCCAGCTTCTTGCGTTTGGCCATGGAGTTCGTCTTCATCATCTCCTCGCGAAGCTCCAGGGCCAATTTATCGAGATCCAGCGTCATCAACAGCTGCTTGATGGCTTCGGCGCCAATGCCCGCCACAAAGCCGCTGCCATATTCCTGGACCGTTTGCCGGTACTTCTCCTCGGTGAGCAACTCACCACGGGTCAGTGGGGTTTCACCGGAGTCCAGTACAATGTAGGAGTCGAAGTAGAGGACCTTTTCCAGTTCTCGGAGCGTGAGGTCCAGCAGGTTGCCGATCTTGCTGGGAAGACTGCGCAGAAACCAGATGTGTGCCACAGGCGCGGCCAGCTCAATATGCCCCATCCTTTCCCGTCGGACTTTGGACTGAATCACCTCGACGCCGCATTTCTCACACACGACGCCTCGATGCTTCATGCGCTTGTACTTGCCGCAGTTACATTCGTAGTCCTTGATGGGACCAAAAATCCTCGCACAGAACAATCCCTCACGCTCCGGTTTGAAGGTGCGGTAGTTGATGGTCTCCGGTTTCTTGACTTCACCGTAAGACCATTCGCGGATGCGCTCCGGCGAGGAGATCATGATCTTCACCGCATTAAAATGGAGCGGATCTTTGGGCTTCATGAAAAGACTGTAAAGCTCTTTCAAAGGGTCCTCCTTACAGTTCGTGCCTTGAGCGTCATCCTGCGGCCACTGCATCACCCAATTCACGGGCCGCCACCCATGTCATCGAACTAAAAGCCCTGTCGGCCTCTGGCCTATTCGGTTTCTTCCTCTCCCTCTTCCAACAGGCGGATATCGAGGGCGAGGGCCTGCAATTCCTTGACGAGAACATTGAATGATTCGGGCAGTCCTGCTTCGAGCGTGTTGTCACCTTTCACAATCTTCTCGTACATTCGAGTTCGGCCGGCCACATCATCGGATTTGACCGTCAGAAACTCCTGCAGAGCATACGCAGCACCATAAGCCTCCATGGTCCATACTTCCATTTCCCCGAGTCGCTGGCCACCGAACTGCGCCTTACCGCCCAACGGCTGCTGGGTAACCAGGGAGTAGGGGCCGATGGAGCGGGCATGGATCTTGTCATCGACCAAGTGATGCAATTTCAATATGTACATGATTCCAACGGTGACGGGCTGCTGGAATGGCTCTCCAGTTCGCCCATCGTAAAGGATGGTCTGTCCCGTGGGTGAAGCACCGGCCTCGCTCAGGAACTCCCTGATTTCCGGTTCCTCGGCCCCGTCAAACACAGGGGAGGCCACATGCACCCCTTCCCGAAAATCCGTCGCCAGACGTCTCAGGTCATCGGCGGTCGCATCCTTAAAATAGCTTTCGAATTCCAGGTTATTGTATACGCGCTGGAGCTTTTCTTTGATGGTCTCCGTTTCTTTGTACTCCTCGATCATGGCGGCCAACTGAAGCCCGATTCCCTTGGCAGCCCAACCGAGATGGGTCTCCAAAACCTGTCCGACATTCATACGGGATGGGACACCCAAAGGATTCAAGACGACATCCATGGGGGTGCCATCGGGGAAGTACGGCATGTCTTCAATGGGCATAATGCGGGATACTACGCCTTTGTTGCCATGGCGACCCGCCATCTTGTCCCCCACCTGCAGCTTTCGCTTGACCGCCACGTAGACCTTCACCATTTTGATGACCCCGGGCGGCAGTTCGTCACCACGTTTGAGCTTGTTGGCCTTTTCCTCAATCAGGTTTTTGACAAGCTCGATGTGGTTCCGGTAGTTGTCAACAATGCCGGCAACTTCGGTGGAAACCGCCGGCTCCTTGGTGACACTGAGCTGATCCCAAAGACCGCTGGGAATCTCGTGGAGAATTTCTTCGGTGATCGTGTCAGCTTTCTTCAGATAGACCTTGCGTCCATCCTTGACGGTAAAATCACTGGTCTTGCCGCTGAGGAGCTGCGCCAATTGCTTGACCGTGCCCTTGCGTATGATATCCAGCTCGTCCCTTTGATCTTTCATCAGGCGGGAGATCTCCTGCTCCTCGATCATCAGGGTTCGGTCGTCCTTTTCCACGCCCTTTCTGGAGAAGACTTTGGCATCGATGACGATCCCCTCAACTCCCGGCGGAACGCGCAGCGAGGTGTCCTTGACGTCGCTGGCCTTCTCGCCGAAAATGGCCCGCAGAAGCTTCTCCTCGGGAGTCAGCTGTGATTCGCCTTTGGGCGTGACTTTGCCGACCAGGATATCGTTGGGACGAATGTACGCTCCGACCCGTATGATGCCACTGTCATCCAGGTTCTTGAGAGCTTCATCACCCACATTAGGAATATCTCTTGAAATTTCTTCCTTCCCGAGCTTCGTGTCCCGGGCCACCACTTCGAATTCCTCGATGTGGATGGACGTGAAGACATCCTCCTTGACGATGCGTTCACTCACCAGGATCGAGTCTTCGAAGTTGTACCCTCCCCAGCTCATAAAGGCCACCATCACATTTCTTCCGAGGGCCAGCTCTCCATGATCCGTGGACGGTCCGTCAGCGAGGATCTGCCCCTTCTTGACGAAATCCCCCTGATTCACCAAAGGCTTCTGGTTGATGCACGTGTTCTGGTTGGATCGTTGAAACTTGATCAATTTGTAAATATCGACTGCCCTTCCGGTGTGAGCCTCTTCCTCCGTGGGCCGAACCACGATCCGCGTGGCGTCCACGTATTCGACGATCCCGGCCCGCCGGGCAACGATGGTGACACCGCTGTCCTTGGCGACGATCCGCTCGATTCCCGTGCCGACCAATGGAGCGCGGGTCTGAATAAGGGGAACGGCCTGGCGCTGCATGTTGGAGCCCATGAGGGCACGGTTGGCGTCATCATGTTCGAGGAACGGGATCAAGGATGCCGAAACACTCACCAGCTGGTTGGGAGAGACATCCATGTAGCGCATTTCCTCGGGAGGAGCCATCACGAACTCTCCCGTCTTGCGCGCGGACACCTGAGCTCGGAGGAAGTTGCCCTTCTCATCAAGGGGTGCGTTGGCCTGCGCGATGGGATAATCCTTCTCGTCCATAGCCGTCAGGTAGACGACTTCAGTCTTGACTCTGGACTGCTCCACTTTGCGGTATGGGGTTTCCACGAAGCCGTAAGGGTTAACCCTGGCATAGGTGGACAATGAAACGATCAATCCGATGTTCGGACCTTCCGGCGTTTCGATGGGGCAGATTCTGCCGTAATGAGTCGGATGAACGTCGCGCACCTCGAAGCCGGCCCGTTCACGAGTCAATCCGCCGGGACCGAGGGCGCTCAGCCGGCGCTTGTGGGTGATTTCAGACAAGGGATTGGTCTGATCCATGAACTGCGAGAGCTGGCTCGTACCGAAAAACTCCTTCACCACCGCCGATACGGGCTTCGCATTGATCAGGTCGTGAGGCATGAGCGCGTCGACTTCCTGGAGCGTCATCCGTTCCTTGATGGCCCGCTCCATCCTGACCAATCCTATGCGGTACTGGTTTTCCAGGAGCTCGCCCACCGCTCGGACCCGACGGTTGCCCAGATTGTCGATATCGTCCACCGGTCCTTGTGAGTCCTTCAGGCGGATCAGATGACGCACCGAGACAAGAATGTCTTCCTTTCGCAAAGTCCGGTAATCGAGAGGGATGTCCAGTCCCAGCTGGAGATTGAGCTTCAGCCGCCCGACCTCCGACAGGTCATAGTGGTCGGCACTGAAGAAAAGATTGTTAAAGAAGTCGGTGGCCACCTCGAGCGTCGGTGGATTGCTCGGCCGAAGGCGTCGATAGATCTCGATCAGAGCATCCTCTTTGGCATTCACCTTGTCCATGAGGAGGGTGTTGCGGAAAGAAGGGCTGATATCATGACCTTCCAGGTGCAGCAGCTCAAAATAAGGAACCTTGCGAGCTTCAATCTCTTCCAGAAGCTTGTCTGTGATCGTGTCGTTGCACTCGGCTACAATTTCCCCAGTGCCGTAGTCAATGATGTCCTGAGCCAGTACCTGCCCGATAAGGTCCGCCGTCTTCAGGGGGAGGCGCGTGATACCCAGCTCCTGAAGGCGCTTCATGGTCTGCTTGCCGAGCTTTCTGTTCTTCTTGACCAACACTTCGCCTGTCTGCGGATGAAGAATGTCTTCGGCAGCCCGGCTTCCCAGGAGGATCTCCGGGTTCAGCTCCTTTTCCGACTGCAGGGGGTCGTCGGGGTTCGAATAGATCCGCTCGCTCGGGTAGAAATAGTTGAGAAGCTCTTCAGTGCTGTACCCCAGGGCTTTGAGAAGCACCGTCACCGGGAACTTGCGCCGGCGATCGATGCGAACATATAGGATGTCCTTGGGGTCAAACTCCAGATCGAGCCAGGAGCCGCGCAGGGGGATGATTCTAGCGGAGTAGAGGATCTTGCCGCTCGAGTGTGTCTTGCCGCGGTCATGGTCGAAAAAGATGCCGGGCGAACGGTGAAGCTGGCTGACCACCACCCGTTCGGTACCGTTGACGATAAACGTGCCATTCTCAGTCATGAGTGGCAGGGTACCGAAGTAAATCTCCTGCTCCTTGATGTCCCTTATCGAACGAACCTCAGCTTCCTTGTCGACATCATATACGACAAGCCGCACTACGATTTTGACCGGAGCTTCATACGTCATGCCTCTCGCAAGACATTCCTCAACATCGTATTTCACCTCACCAAAACTGTACTGAACAAACTCCAGAGAGGCCGTACCACTGAAATCCTCAATGGGGAAAACACTTTTAAATACTTCCTGGAGACCTCTGTTGGCGCGGGCCTCCGGTCGAGCATCCTTCTGCAGAAACTGATCGTAGCTCTCCTTTTGCATTTGAATCAGGTTAGGGATGTCTACAATCCGCTGAATCTTGCCGAAGTTTTTTCGAGCCCGATAATCATGGGACAAAGCGGTTGCCATGGTCTCTCCTGCAACTTCTAAAGAATGAGGGGAACTGATGCGCGGCGTTGTTGAAGCTCAGTCACTTTCCGTGACGTTGACCCTGCACCTGGGAGTGCAAGAAATCGAAAATCGGAAACCGGTCGATACCGCACGCTTCGACCGGTTTCCGATATGAATGTGAGAATCTGTGAGGTTCTACTTGATTTCGACGGAAGCACCCGCTTCGGTCAGCTGCTTGGCAATGGCCTCGGCTTCCTCTTTGGGGATGCCCTCTTTCACGAGGCCCGGCAGACCCTCAACCAGATCCTTGGCTTCCTTGAGACCCAGGGAGGTGATGGCCCTGACTTCCTTGATGACTTGGATCTTCTTGTCGCCCACACCTGTAATGAGCACCGAAAACTCGGTCTGTTCCTCGACGGGAGCAGCCTCTGCTGCTGCTCCTGCAGGCATGGCCGCTACAGCCACTGGTGCGGCTGCACTGACACC
>CAZEOY010000108.1:4733-8823 GCA_964513835.1 uncultured Syntrophobacteraceae bacterium | reverse complement strand
CACTCCCTTTCCAGCCGATGGACCTCATCCCGGATGGTCTGGTATTCCGGCCAATCATCTGTCTCATCCAGGAAATACATGGACATGGAAGCCTCCCGGGCCTTTCTTGCCTGTCGTTTCGACGGCAACGTCAGTGAATGCAGCCATCTCCCAGGGATGACCACCCTCGGAACCCTTCCGGCCGGATCTCCGCTTCTCATCTCCAGGGCATGATTTCATGCAGCACCTCACTTGTCCAGGTTCACCCACACGGGTGTGGGATTTGAAACCGTATTGAACACCGGCGAATACTTCTGCGCCATCTTGATCAGTTCTTCCTTCTGTTCGTCAGAGACGTCCGCATCGATCTTGAAATACACACGAATGTTCTCGTATCCGACTTTGACATCCGGGGACAGCCCAAGAAAACCCCGCAAATCGATATCCCCTTCCAGTCTGGATTTCACACCTTTGATTTCAATCCCTTTGGCGGCGGCGTGGTAGACAAGGGAAGAAGTCAGGCATCCGATCAAACCTGTCAGCAGGTACTCCACGGGGTTGGGGCCCTTGTCTTCACCCAGAAGGACCTGGGGCTCATCCTCGTCCAACACGAAAGCGTTCAGATGGTCGTGGTCCTGCTGAGCCCCGTAAAAATCCGTGACGGTAGTGCGATTGTGGCCGCCATGGATCCATTCGTTTGTGGCTCTGAATTTGAATTTGGCAATGTCCGGCGTACCCTTGATGGCCTCGATGGTGTTGAACAACTGGCCGACGTCGACCCCGTTCACGATCCTGGTCTTCGTTTTATCGATAGTTTGTTCAGTCATTTCTGTCTCCTTCTTCCATCATGTTTCCGATCCCGGCGGAGGTGCCGACTTTAGATTCCCCAAAGGGCATTTCAATTGCGGAGCGATGCCAGGGCACCATGGATGCGCCGAGCCTGCTCCTCACTCACCAGGCTGCTCAATGCCGTGCGATACCGCGGGTGACCCACGCCCGAGAAGATGTACTGCCACCGGTATGCCTTCAGAACCCCGGTGCGCAGAACCTGTATCGCCTCTGCGGCAAACGAAGCCCTGCTCGCCTGGCAGAAGTACTCCACATCCGCTTTGCTTTGGACCTGCAGAATGCCGTCAACGTCCACCACCAGCCCGATCAACTCGTCGATTGCCCGATCCCGTTCCTCTTTTGAAAGCTTTGCATCCTCTCTGGGCCATTCCAGCTCATCCATGATGGCGTGAGTGGTTTCCTCCTTCCAATGGAACAGGAAAAGATCCCGGTAGAGCTCGGAGATATCCTCGTCCCCTGCAATGCTTTGTTTGTAGTGCTCCTGGGTGAACAGCTCGATTTCCAGGATCAAGCCCAGGACAGCCCAGGTGGAATTCTTCAGCACGGCTGCGGCAACCTGGTTCGGATCCGGGACAAAACGGTATCCTTCAGGCATCCCTGCACCCATCATCGGTTCAACCCGGCGGAACAGCTCCTGGTGCTTCAATTCTTCGTCGCAGAAGCGAATCAAAGCCTCCAGGGCAACCTGATCGTCCAGCCAGTGGTCGCGGGTGATCTCGAGGATTTTAGCCGTGATGAACCTCTCCACAAACCCGAACATGTTGGCGTAGGTTCGACCCTGTATTTGACTCAGTAACCTCTTTTGATCTTCTGTCAAGAAGGGCAGCCGGTCGACCATGGAGAGTCCGTCGGGAAGGAATCTCTTGGAGAAATCGAAGGACCGGCCTCGAATCACGTCCCTTTCAATGTCCCAACGGACTCGTTTGGAGATCTCAATGCACTCGGCATAGTTGAAACGTTGCATGGTCCTCCTCCTTATCTGGCTGCAGGCTGAGCCGGGTGAGACTCCGAGGGCATCTGGCGGAAGGAGAACTCCGTGATCGCGCAATTGAATCATGGTGGGAGAAAACGCATGCAATGATCCCCTTCCATCTATGCCAGCGGCGACTCCCGGTGCGAATGGTTGAGTGCAGAGCAGAGCACGCGGCATGCCATCGGAAGGGTCCGAACGAGGAATAGGCCTGTATTATATTATAATCATTGGATTAATTGGATTCGAATGATCGGGAGGATTCTTCGGAAGGGGCCCATCGACGGGGCCCGGCGTTTCAAAATGGCAGGGTTAAAGGACCATGATCTAACTGTATCAACAGGTTAATCGATGAGGTTCATAATGAAAGGATGCCATTATGACTCCCTCAAGTGAGCTCAATGCTGTGGCCTCGAGCTCACTCGGCTCCGGCCGGGAGCGTGCCTGCAAGGAGTGGATGCGCCGGTTTTCGTTTCTGCCATGCGTCCGGATCCTGCGGTGGGGCCGGGTTGAGATCGGGTGTCACCGAGGCAGGCTGTCAAGCCAGGGCGCGATGTGGTCCAGCAGGTTGAAATCGTGATTGATGAGGCAGACGTGCCCGTAACCCCTGAGGACTTTGAAGACGGCGTTGGGCAGGATCGAAGCCATGAAGCGGGCTTCCTTCACCGAGGGCACGAGGTGATCGAGATCACCGGCCAGAAGAAGGGTCGGAGTGCGGATTCGGCCGAGCTGATGGCGGACATCATAGGTCTGGAGGATTTCCAGCCGGCGGATGTAGCCGTCTCTGCCGATGGACCGGGTTCGTTCGTGGAATTCGGCGAGGTCGACAGCCAGGGTATGCGGCGAGTGGAGGCGCGATTCGGTGAAGCGGCGGACCAGCGGCATGGCCGCCCATGGGACTATTCTCAGCAGCCGCGGCGCCAGACTCAGGCGGAACCGCTGGCGGATTACCGGAAAGGAATTGATGATCACCATTCCCAGCAGCAGCTGCGGATAGGCCAGCGCAAACGTCAGGCTCAAGGCGCCGCCGAAGGACTCGCCACAGAGGAGCACCCGCTCGTGCCCCCTTTCAATGACAACCTCTTCAATGAGCTGCCTCAGGTCATCCACAAGGGAGTCCATGGTGCACCGGGGGTCGTCCGGCAGCGGGAACGTGAGCACGTGGAAGCGGCTTCCGAGGAGCGGTACCTGCCGGTAGAACAGAAGGGCAGTACCGTCCAGTCCCGGCACAAGGATGAGTGTGGGGCCTTTCCCATACTCGTCATAGAGGTGATGGGGGAGCGTCCCGTTGAGTCTCTGCGAGGGAGTGTGCATCAGATGCCGCCTCCGATGGCCGATTCCGTTCCAGGATTTGAACCGGTATCCCGACGTAGGTCTTCCCGGCTTCAAGTTTGGCGTACTTGGGCACCAGGCTGAGAGCACCGATCTGGCACCCCGGCCCGGCCTCCACCCCGATGCTGATGATGCTCGAAACCCCTGCCGTGACGTTATCCCCCAGCAGAACCCGCGCGGTCTTGACCTTGCCTTTCTCCACGGTATGCCCGGACAGGTGCACTTCACTGCCAATGATCACGTTGTCGCCGAACTCCAGAAGGTTGTGGTCGGTCACCCAGAGGCTGTTCACGAAAACGCCCCGGCCCATCCTCGCCCCGTTCCAGCGCATGTAAAGGGTCCAAAGCGGCGAGGTACGAAACACCATGCCGGCGAAGGTGCGCACCAGGTGGATGGAGATCATGTAACGGACCCAGTTGAGCAGCGGCCAGTCGGGATCGCGAATCGACATCTCGGCATCCTCGGGAGCGCGCCAGCCGGTGAGGCGGGTCGCCAGGGCGGAGAGCAGCATGAGGAAAAACGCGAAGAGCAGATAAGCGGGAATGAAAGCCATGCTCACGATAACCGTCTCCATCCAGCGCCAGGGGAGCTTCCACTGAAAATGCCATTCCCAGAATACGGCGGCAGGCAGGACCGAAAACCCGAACACGATGCTCTCGACGATGAAAGCCGAAAAGATCGTCCACCCGACGCGCAGCATGGCCCTCGTATTCCATCGTCCATCGTTCGATGACTCCATCTCATCACCTCTCCTGAAGGACCACGACGCAAAGCAACCCCTAAGATCCGTTCCAGGGAGCACCCTGAAAAGAGCATCAGTCACCCGCAACGGTGCATCTCGACTGACCATGGCTCCCGGCATTCGGGAGCATGGGAAAAGGAGCCTGCCCTGCCCCTGGGTCAAACCCTGTACATGGAATCGATCAGAGCCGCATATTTTTGGTTGACGACTTTTCGTTT
>CAZEOY010000108.1:0-4723 GCA_964513835.1 uncultured Syntrophobacteraceae bacterium | reverse complement strand
GTTTGACCTTGAGCGTGGGTGTCACCTCACCGGCTTCCTGGGTCAAGTCATTGGGAAGTATCCGGAAATTCCTGATCTTTTCATGCTCTCCCAAGTCTTTGGATTGCCTTTCAATTCGCTCTCTGAAAAATTCAATGATCACGGGATTCCTGACGAGCTCTTCGCGCCCGGCAAAAGCTACGCGATGTGCCTTGGCGTATCGCTCCAATGCTTCAAAAGAAGGGACAATGAGGGCACTCAAAAACTTCCTCTGGTCGCCAATCACTACGATCTGCTCCACAAGAGTGTCCTCCAGAATGCAGGATTCCACCCGCTGGGGAGAGATGGTCTTCCCACCGGAAGTGATGATCAGGTCCTTGAGCCTGTCAATGATCTTCAAGAAGCCCTCCTCATCGAATTCCCCAACGTCGCCGGTCTTGAGCCATCCATCTTCCAGGGCTTCAGCTGTTGCTTCGGGCTTCCTGTAGTAACCCCGCATGACATTGTCCCCCCTCACCAGGATTTCTCCCTGCTGCGACAGCTTAACCTCACACTGAGGCACCACTTTGCCTACGGTCCCGAACTTGAAGCATGCGGGCTGGTTGCACGTTACTGTAGGAGATGTTTCGGTGAGTCCATACCCCTCACAAATCATCATCCCTGCTGCGTAGAAGAATTCCCCTATTTCCCTGGAAAGAGGGGCGCCTCCCGAAATCAGGAATTTGATTCTCCCACCGAAGATACCCTGAATCTTTTTGAGGACCAGGGCTCCAGCCAGGAGGTGCTCCAGCCTGAGGCCCAAAGGAATGGGTTTCTTATGCTTCTTCAGTTCACCCACTTTGGCGCCCACATCAATGGCCCATCGAAAAACCTTTTGCCTCGTAATTGGAGCACCTTGAACACCGTTCATGATCGCGGCATGAATCTTTTCGTAGAGGCGAGGCACTGCTGCCATGACGGTAGGTTTAACTTCCTTGATAGTGTCAATCACTCTTCTTGGATCATCACAGTAATAGATGGTGGCACCCTGGTGAAACAGTACATAGCACCAGGTCCTCTCAAAGACATGACTCAATGGAAGAAAGCAAAGGGAGACGTCCCGTTCATTCACATCGAAGAGTTGATTGACCATTCTTATCTGGTGGAAGAAATTGGCGTGAGTGAGCATCACCCCCTTGGGCTCGCCTGTTGTCCCCGAAGTGTAGACAATGGTTGCAACGTCGGCACTCGTGCCTCTGCTCAGGCGCCTCTCGAGCTCGGCTTCTCTCCCCGACCGCCTCCCCACTTCAAGAAAGTCCCCAAAGTGAAGAAAACGCTCATCGCCGGCCAGATCGATACCGGGGTCAAAAACGATCACTTTTCGAACGTGTCCGACTGAATCTATCAGTGTCTTCGCCTTCTCGACCTGGTCTTTCGCCCCCACGAAAAATACTTTTGCTTCGACCTCATCAAGTATGAACCGTGCCTGTGCAGCGCTGTTCGTTGCGTAGATGGGGACGCTGACAGCCCCGGCGGCCTGGATTCCATAATCTGCGATGGCCCATTCGGGCCTGTTCTGGGAAAAAATACCCACCCTATCCCCTTCCTGGACTCCGATTTCCATCAAAGCCCGGGCGACCGCATCCATTTGCTCTCCCATCGCCGACCATGAAACAGGCATCCAGGAGCCGCTGGTGTGATCTTTATACTGCAGGGCGGTCCTGGGGCCGTATTGGCCGATATTTTGGTGAATCATCCTTCCAAGATGCTCTTTTTCCATCACATCTGCTCCTTCCATTTGGGGGGAGCCCCCCTGCGCATAAGGTCTCCAGCTTATCTGGCTCATCCACCCCCCGACGGAACCTGCAGGGTGACCTGACGACTGGATCCTTGTGTGAGAATGCATCCCATCCTCCCCTCCAGTTCCATGAGGAAGGAGAGTATGGGCTCAGCATCGGTTCGGTGACTGGATGTTCACATGATCAGGAAGGTGCGAATGCACTCGGCACCGCTGCAATGGTATGTTCTTCAACAGGAAGCTCGATCCTCGCAAGCTGTTCCGATTGGGATGTTTCGGATGGAGTCTTTCCCTATTTACAATATAAAAATAATCATTTTCTAGCCGGCTCATGCACCAACAACCAAACAGAACTGGTGTAAACAACAATAACAGCATGAGTGAGGGGAGGATAACCTGACTCGTGGGGGGTCAGGATGGACGTTCGGCTGGTCCGGGTGGAGGTCCCATGCCCTCGGGCAGCTTGGCGAGTATTTCTTTCCAGTTCCAGGGTGGGGGGGGTGGCTCGAATTCTGACCGAGGCCAGGGCCATCCCTCGGGGAGGGGCGAACGGAAGGTGAGGCCGGTCTTCAGCGTGGGATGCTGGACCCTGAGCTCCCGGGCCAGGAGAGCGATCTGGGCATAGGGCAGGGGAGTCGGTGCGCCATATCGGAGATCGCCCACGATGGGATGCCCGATGTGCGCCAGTTGAACGCGTATCTGATGGCGCCGGCCGGTCTCGAGGGAAACCTCCAGGAGGCTGTGGGATAGGGACCTGTCCAGGACGCGGTAGGAAAGGCGCGCTTCCTGCGCAGCGGTGCCGGTTTCCTCCACGATCCGACTCGATCGGTTGTCCCTCCGCTCCAGACGGTGTACGAGTTTTCCCTCACTTCGACGCACCCGGCCTTGGACGACGGCCAGGTAGCGTTTGTCGACCATTCCCGTTCGAAACTGCTCGCTCAACCGGGCCGCAGCCTTGGAGGTGCGCGCAAAGAGGAGGACTCCTGCCACCGGGCGATCCAGCCGATGCACCACCCCCAGGAACACTCGGCCCGGCTTCTCGTACTTCACCTTCAGCCACCCCTTGGCCAGGTCCAGCAGGCATACGTCTTCGGTCTCGTCCCCCTGCACCAGCAGCCCCGCAGGCTTGTATAGGGCGAGTAGATGGTTATCGAGATGGAAGACGGGCCAGTCGTCCAAAATGAATGGATGCCAGGATTGAGTCTGCATGTCCACCTTGGCGTAGTGCTCCATAGAGATCGGCAGCGCAGAAATTTGCTCATGCTCTTTGAATGATGTTGTTTGCGGCCGAGCAAAGGGTGACTCGCACAGCTTGTCATTGGCAGGGATTCCTGCTATTGCCCATTGGCGTCGGCTTTGAGCTCAGATTTTTCCAGGCGCGCGACCCGAAGGCCACCCCGTCATTCCAGGCTCGACACAAAGTCCAGGAAGAGTACAGGATACCGGTTTTGGCCGGCACGGCGAAATGAGGACAAACGCCCCATTCGGTCAGCCTGCACGAAAGTCCAGTTCAAGGGGAGGCACCCCCATGAAAGGTAAAGAAGGCCCGTCCACCGAGGGGCGGCGAACGGCGCACTCCGGTTCGCTCCGGAAAGGCAGACCATCCCGTAAGCCGCAGGAGGGTTTTGGCCCCGATCGCATGGCTGAGATCCTGTCGGGAACAGGAATCAGCCTCAGCGCCATTCAGATCCGGCAGCTCTGGCGATACCACGAACTCTTGAGAGAGTTCAATGCAGATCTGAACCTGACGCGAATTCACAGCTTCACGAACATGGTCCGGAAGCTTTACCTGGACTCCATTCTACCGGGAAAGCTCATAAAACTGCCGTCACCCTTGCTTGATGTCGGCACCGGCGCCGGTATGCCAGGTATTCCCCTGAAAATTGCCTTCCCCGACCTGGAGATCTGGCTCGCTGAAAGCCGCCAGAAGCGAGTGGCCTTTCTGGAGAGGGTGGTTTCTGAACTGGGGCTCGCCGGGTTGAAGATCATCGGCCAGGGGATTTTTGCGTCATTCCAGGAACCAGTCACCGGCGTGATCACGCGGGCCGTCGAAGCCGTTGCGCCAAGTCTTGAGCGGATTCGTGGCTGTCTCTCCCGAGGCGGTCTGGCCATCTTCATGAAGGGGCCCCGCGGGTCCGAGGAGATCGATGAGGCCCTGCGACGCTGGGGCCATGAATATCGCCTCGTTGATGATCTGCCGTATGCCATTCCGCAGACAACGTTCGAACGGCGACTCATCGTGTTCGAGCGCACGCAGGAGTCCATTGCCGAGGGAAAGGTGCGCGCCATGAAGTCTTACGCGGTCAGGAAGGTCGAAAGCGAGCAGAATGAAGGCTTCAAAGCCCTGAGAAAGCTGCTGCAGAGCCGCGGTATCCGCAAAGAGGAGAGGGCCATCCTTTCGGGGCGCAAGGTGGTCGAGGAAACGCTGAGGGATTTCCCGGATCGGTGTCTCGGGTGGATCACGCCAGGCGAGAACGATCCTCCTCCCTCCGTGCCGGCATCCCGATTCACCTGGTTTCAGCTCGCCCGTCCGCTCTTCCATGAGCTGGATGTCTTTGGAACGGATTCGTCGCTCCTGCTCATCGAGGCTGCTCAGCTCCCCGCATGGGACCCTTGGAAGCAACTCCCCGCAGGGTGCAGCCTGCTCGTGCCATTCCAGGATCCCGAAAATGTCGGTGCTGTGATCCGCTCCGCCGTGGCATTTGGAGTGGCTCAGGTGATTCTCCTGGCCGAAAGCGCTCACCCCTTCCATCCCAAAGCCCTGCGTGCCTCGGGAGGTGCTGTGCTTCGGGCAAGGCTCGCGGAGGGGCCCTCGATTCAGGACCTCCCGCCCGACCTGCCGCTCGTTGCCCTCTCGAGTGAAGGGCGGGACATCGCCTCCGCCTCCTTTCCGGATCGATTCGCTTTGCTTCCCGGCCTCGAAGGTCCCGGCCTGCCGGATCTGCTGCGGGCAAAGACCCTCGCCAT
>CAZEOY010000107.1:7897-8855 GCA_964513835.1 uncultured Syntrophobacteraceae bacterium | reverse complement strand
TGCGGGGCGGTCCTCTGGAGCCAGTCCATGGAATGGCTCATTCAGTCCGGTCGCGACCATTTCGTGGAAGTCGGCCCCAAGAAGGTGCTGCGCGGGCTCATGCGGCGAATCGACCGAAACGTGAAGATCATGAATGTGGAGGACTCGGCGAGCCTTGCAGCTTTCCTCCAGGCCAACCGTTAGCCAGGGCATCATTGGCAGCGGGGTTACACCAACATCGGGAAATCGGCTAGATCCGCTTGAACTTGGATGAAGCCTTGATACGGTCGGAAAACAATTTGGCACATGTCGGGCAGTAGAGGTGATGCTCTTTCACATCGGGATGTGGAGCCGTTCGCTCCCGAACATGCAAGAGAAACCTCTCTGTGGCGAACAGCTTACCGCAGGCTTCACATTTCTCGAGGATATGCCTGCCGACGATCTCGTCCCGGATCACGATCGTCCTCACGGCGTCCGCTTCTTCCATTCGAATGGCGCCCGTGGGGCAGACGTTCGTGCAGGTGCCGCAGCCGATGCATAGCCCCGCCACGGGAACCACATAGTTTTTCCCTTCCCTCTTCTCCATCTTGAGAGCGCCCGCTCCAACGATCTCCTTACAGACGCGTATACACAGCCTGCAGCGAATGCAGCCGTCCGGCGGGGGCCCCAGATCGACACCGTGCTCAGCAGCCAGCCGCCGAATAACGTGGGCCTGAGGAGCCATCTGCAGGAGGTCTTTGAAGGCTTTTGCCCTGGCCCTCTGCACGGCGTCACCCTGCGACTTGATGCGCATGCCATCCTTGACCCTCAGGACACAAGAGAGCAGGAGCGAGGCACGGCCGACCGTGCTCTCCACCTCCACTGCGCACAACCGGCACGACCCGGAAGGCCTCAGTGCCGGATGGTAACAGAGGGTCGGAACCTTGATGCCCTGTGCCCGAAGGGCTTCAAGAACCGTACTGCCCTCGTTCACCTCGAA
>CAZEOY010000107.1:0-7887 GCA_964513835.1 uncultured Syntrophobacteraceae bacterium | reverse complement strand
CATCAATGGTGACCTTAACCATGAGCGCGTCTCCGTTCTGGATCGTG
This sequence comes from uncultured Syntrophobacteraceae bacterium, assembly GCA_964513835.1. Classification (GTDB taxonomy): domain Bacteria; phylum Desulfobacterota; class Syntrophobacteria; order Syntrophobacterales; family Syntrophobacteraceae; genus JALOOX01. Next base: position 7,840 of record CAZEOY010000107.1, on the reverse strand, counting down.
AGCGGGACTGGTCGTCAGTCCACGATCGCGTCCTGCAAGGATGAAACATACTCCTGCAGAGCCACGAGCTCGGCAGTGAGCACCTCGATTCGATGCTGCATCAAGTCCCTCAGGAACAACAAGCCGAAGATTCTTCCGTCCTCCGCCACGGGAAGGCACTCGGTGCCACTCTCCAACATCATGGCAAGCCGCTCATCGATTCCCTCATCGGCTTCGGCAACGACCCCGCCGTCGGGCAGGATGTCCGAGATGAGAGTTTTGCCAAAGGGCCTTCCATCGGGATTCACGCAGGATTGCAGGATGTCGCTTTCAGTGAGGATTCCCAACGGCTCTTCGCCCCGGACAACGAGGAGGGCCGGTGTCCTCTCCCGAGTCATCACCCGGACGGCATCTTCAACCGTGAGGTCATGGGAGATGGTGTGTAAACCGCGGCTTTTCCCGGCGAGCAACGCTTTCAAATTCATCCACTCAGAACTTCCTTGACGTTGAACGAGTGCTTTCGGTGAGCGAAGGATGCCCGACAGTGGTTCGTACCGGGCAGGGGCGGACATGCACTCATGAGCGTGTGGGCTGGCACACGGCGGCGAAAGCTCCCGACGGTTTACAACCGATGCCGGACAAGGGAAGTACCCCTGCAGGACGAGGTTTCAGTTTATCGAGCATCCAGCATCGCACAGTCAGCATCATCTCGAGCCGGCGGGCCATTTCCGCCCGGCTGTTCTAATCCTCCAGAATGCGGAGGCAATCCTGAGGCATGCGATGAGTGCCTTTCTCGTCCAAGCTGACCTCAATGAGGGCACTCGGATCGTTCTTGGCCGTATCCGGGTCCGTCACGATGCCGTGCAGCCCGATGTAGGCATTCATGTAGGATTCCCAGCTCTCATCGTCCGACTTCCGGTAGACTTCCACCCGCTGGCCTCTTCGAAAAGTCATTTCCGCCCTCCTCTCCTCATGACCACCCCTATTGAGCCGGCAATATGTCGGCATGGCGCTCTGCCGCAATTTTTCTGGCACACTGGACGCAAAGGGATCGGCCCTCAACGAGCGGGCTCACCCCCTTGGTGCGTTTGGCAATGTAGTCGTGATACCGTGCAGGCCCGAGGATCGCGCCGCATTGTTCACAATATTCCAGTCTGAGCCGATTGAGGACGGTCCCGCACAATTTCAGGCACCTTTCGCCATCCTGATCCTTGATGACCATCGCCTCGTTAGGACAATTGGCGGCACAGGCACCGCAGGCAATGCATCGTTCCGAGGTGGTCCGGAAATCCGTGGGGGAGGGACGATCGAAGTTGAGGTACCCAAGCTGGAGCGCATCGACGCCCATCTTATCCCGGCAGATCTCCACGCACAGACCGCAACGGCGGCATATGTCGCAACGCAGGCACCGCCGCGCCTCTTCCCGCACGGCATTCTCCGAATAGCCCAGCTCCACCTGCTGAAAGGTGATGCGCCTCCGGTCGGTATTGAGGAGCGGCATGTGAGGCCGCGACAGGATCATCTTGGTCGACGCCGGGACTTCCAGACATTCCAGCCTGCGGCGGCGCACGGGAACCTGGGGCCACTTGGGCTGCGGGATTCCCTGCAGGTATCGATCAATGGCTTCCGCCGCCTTCTTGCCACCCCCTATGGCCTCGACGACCGTGGCGGGCCCCGAGACGACGTCCCCTGCAGCGAAGACACCATCCACAGAGGTCTCCATGGTCACGGTGTTCACCGTGATCGTGCTGCGCTTGGACCACTTGAGATCTTCCAGGGTCGTGAGTCCCGTTCGGTCGATTACCTGGCCGATGGCGGATATGACGGCATCGGCCTTCAAAAGGTGGTCGCTGTCCTTGACAGGCACCGGGCGCCTCCTGCCCTGCTCATCCGGCTGGCCGAGCTCCGCCCGCAGGCAACGAAGGGCGGCGACTCTTCCGTCAGCCCCCTCGACGGCCACTGGAACCGTAAGAAACGCGAATCGAACCCCTTCATCCTCGGCCTGGATCACTTCCTCTTCATGGGCGGGCATTTCGGACCGGGTTCTGCGGTAGGCGATGGTCACCTCCCGGCAGCCCAGCCGAATGCAGGTGCGAGCCGCATCAATGGCGACATTGCCTCCCCCCACGATGACGACCCGCTCGCCCGGCATGTGCCGGTCCCCCAGGGCGACCCGACGCAGCAGGTCGATGGCGTTGATCACCTGCGGATAGTCGTCTTCGCCCGGGATCATCAACTTGAAAGCATTGTGGGCCCCGATGGCCACCAGGAAGGCCTCGAAACCCTCCTCCCGAAGCTGCTCCAGCGTGACGTCCTTGCCCAGCCGCGTGTTATAGCGAAACTCCACGCCCAGGCTTTCGATCATACCGGTTTCCCGGTCGATGACCTCACGGGGAAGGCGGTACCTGGGAATGCCCACCATCATCATCCCTCCCGGCACGGGAAGCGCTTCGATGATGGTCAGCCGGTAACCCTTGAGCGCCAGGTAGTAGGCAGCGGTCATGCCCGCCGGGCCCGCTCCGACGATACAGACCTTTCTTCCGTTGTCGGGAGCCTTGGCCGGATTCTTATAGCGCATTTCCGACATGGCGCGCTCGGCGGCAAAACCTTTCAGGTACTTGATGGATATGGGCTCGTCCATGCGCCCCCGAACACACATGAACTCGCATGGATTGGTGCACACCAGACCGCAGACCCAGGGAAAAGGATTGTCCTCACGAATGATCTCCGTGGCTTCGGCATCCCGCCCCATACCGATCAGTGTCAGGTAACTGGGAACATCAATGCCCGCTGGGCACGCCATCTGGCAGGGTGCGGGGGCCAGCTTCACACACTCTCCCGTGGGACAGTTGTGCGTCTCGATATGGCTCTCGAAAGCCTCCCGGTGCTCAGTCAAAGCCGCAATGACGGCCCTGCCCAGCTCGACACAGCTCTCGTCAGGACCTTCCTCCACCAGAGAGCGGGCAAGGCTCTCCATGGCGGCACAGTGCTCGGGCCCCCCTCTACCCCAGGAGATATCCCCCAGGAGCTTCGCCAGTTCCTCCCCCCTCTGTCTGCAACGAGGATGCACGAGGCGGCCCGAGGCAATGACTTCCGTGACAAACCTGAGGGTATTGGTGACCTCACAGATGGGATTCGTCATGCAGAGTTCCCTTTTGGATTCAAAAGTTGCGGCCTACCGAACAGCTCTATTCGAGTGAAGTCATCGCCTTCGCGTACCGCTCACGTCTGACCTGAGGAATCTCGTCAGGCGTCCCGAAATGGAGACAATGCGTCGTGCAGACTGTCACGCAGGCGGGCTTGAGCCCCTCGTCAACGCGGTCCATGCAGTAGTCGCACTTGACCACCTTTCCCTTTTCCGGATTCCATTGGGGAGCTCCCCAGGGGCAGGCGGACATGCAGGTCTTGCAGCCTACGCACAGGCCCTCGTTGACAAACACGATGCCGTCCTTCTCCCTCTTCTGCATCGCTCCCGTCGGACAGGCCGCAACGCACCAGGGGTTTTCACAATGGAAGCAGGGCATGAACGTGAAGGCGGTCTTGGGAAGGCTGCCAACGAACTTGGGCCCGATGGTGATGATCTGGCAAAGCCTGGGACCGGTCGAAAGGCCCTTGTTGCTTTTGCAGGCCACTTCACAGCTGTGACAACCGATGCAGTTCCTGGAATCCTGAAAGATGTAATACTTGCTCATTTCTATTGTCTCCCTGTTCATCAATATGAAAACATCCCCCGGCTATCGACGTGACGTCATGGTCTGAAGGAGTGCGCCCCGCCCGTCGCGCCACAGGTCGAGGAGGACGTACAAAAGCTCCGGCAGGGGACTCGGTGACCGCTTGTGTGTTGCCCATAACCCCCTCTCCCAACCCCTCCCATCAGGGGATGCGAGTCTTCAGACCGTCTCTAAGCCGCACGGATGGTAACAAACGTATCGTGCAGTGCGGGGCTCCCCCCAACCCTGTCCGAAATATTCTCCTGCAGGGCGCTGTCCGATACCCCTTTGTTGAAACAACGGGTCGCCCATTTGGCCTCATGCCCGAATCCGTGAAGCATGAAGACCGTTTCGGGGTGGATCAGGTCGGTCACGAAGGCCTTGATTCTCCCCGATCCCCTTTTGGATGAAATCTCCACATAGGCCCCGTCCTTGACGCCCAGTTCCCCTGCTCTGCGAGCATTGATCCACAACACGTTTTCCGGAACAAGCTCATTCAAGTAGAGGTTGTTCTGCGTCGACACATGTGTGTGCAGTGCACATCGGCCCGTGGTCAACCTGAATCGGCCCTCGGCATCCGGCTTCACCGGTTCGTAGGCCGGAAGGGACTCATAACCGGCGCCTTTCAAAAGGGAAGAGACCAGCTCAATTTTTCCGGAGGGCGTCTTGAACTTGAGCCCATTCGCGCGATCCCAAAGAATCTGCTTGTCTGTATAGGCTACGAAACCCTTCTTGTCGAAGTCCTCCAGTGTAAAACCCGTTCCCTCCAGCTGCCATCGCACCAGGTCCTCCATGGACTCGTACGGGAAATACCGGCCGATCCCAAGGCGATCGGCAATCTGCTTGATGATGACGGGCGCAGGACGCGTGTCATACCGCGGCGATACCGCCTCCCGCCTCAGAAACATCTGGGGCTTCAATCCATTCGCCTGCTGAACGCAGTCAGTCCTCTCAAAATAGATCGATTCGGGCAGTATGACGTCGGCATACCAGGCGATGTCGCTGTAGTTGATGTCGATGGCCACAATCAGGTCCAGTCTGCTCAGGGCTTCCTTGGTCAGATTGGTATCGGGAATGGACATGAGCGGATCGAACCGGTTGGCGATGAGGGCTTTGATGGGATAAGGATCCTCATTCAGGATGGCCGATGGCAACACCTGGGGAATGCCGTGGCTCGGATCGGGAAGGGGAAAATCGGGAGTCCCCGCCTTGTCGAATCGGATCTCGTCGACCTTCGGAAGCTCCTGCTCGTTGAGCTTGCGAGCCGGCTTGCGCCCCACCTCTCCCGGCCCCTTCTTGATGAAATATCCCCCTTTGGCTTCGATGCTTCCCATCAGCACATTGAGCATGAGGATCGAGCGGCGCAGGTAGATCTCATAGACGTGATGCGCCCCCCGATATCCCATGTGAAAAATCACGTGCGGCTTGTCCCGGCTCACCTCTCGGGCCAGGTTGACAATCTCTTCGGCCCGAATTCCAGTTTCGGTCTCAGCCCACTCCGGCGTGTAGGGACGCACAAACTCCCTCAGCTCATGAAGCCCCAGCACCCAGCGATTCACGTATTCAGCATCGTAGAGGTTTTCTGCGAGAATAACATGGATGAGGGCATAGTTCAGGGCCAAATCGGTTCCCGGCCGGATCATCCAGTATCGGTTGGCCTTTGTGGAGGTGATGCTCACCCGGGGATCGATGGAGGTCAATGCCGCTCCGTTCTCCATGGCCTCAATCACGGCATTGACGCCTTTGACCTCGATGGACTCGAACATGTTCCGGCCATAAAAGATGAGCTGCTTCGCATTCTTGTAGTCCATTCCGAGCTGGGCATCCGTATACCCGAAGAGGGACCTGCAGGCTGTGTTCACCGATCCCTTGCAGAGAGCGTCGTGGGTGAAGTGGTTGGGGGAGCCTATGGCTTTCATGAAGGTTTTGCTCACGTGCGTGGCGAGATTGGTGCGCTCTCCGAAAACCACGCTCCGGCCCCCATGAGCATCCATGATCTTCTTGAGCTTTTCTGCGATCAGATCGAGGGCCTCATCCCAGCTGGCCTTCCTCCAACCATCCGATCCGCGCGGCCCTGTCTGAATCATGGGCGACTGCAGTCGCTCCGTATCGTTGAGCAATGCCGTCCCCGCAGCACCCCGAGGGCACAAGCTACCCTCGATTCCCTGCACATGAGGATTGCCCTCCACCCATTTCACCTGACCGTTTTCGACCGTGACCTTGATGGGACAGCGCACGGAGCACATGAAGCACAGACTGTACACTTCCTTTCGCATGAATGCCTCCTATCCCGGCGGGTGGAAGTATGAAAACCGCATGCTTCCCCATCCCGGGAGTGAAATTTTAACAAATACTTATCCTGCCAACCAGGTTGGCCGCGAGGCCATCGAAGAAATTCTGTCGCCTAAACTGAAAACGGTCTAAGAGGGTGTCGAAAAAGGCCTCAGTTTTGCCAATTCGTCATTCCCGCGAAAGCGGGAATCCAGGTTTGATAAGGGTTCTGGACCCCCGCCTTCGCGGGGGTGACAAAAAAGGATGCGCTTTTTAGACACTCTCTAAGGAAATGGTCCCTTGCTCCTATCACAGTTCAAACCTGCCCCTCGCGGGCTGCAGATCCGGGAGCCGAACCGCTCAGGGGTCGATTCTCTCCCTCACGTGACTACGCGCGATGAAGCACAGCTTCGATCCTGCCTTCGAGTTCTGCGATCTCCATGGGCTGCACCAGGCAGTCGTCCACTCCCAGCCGGATGGCCCTCGTCACGTTGTCCGCTTTGGGATGGCCGGTGATCAAGATGACCCGGGAGCTCCGGCACTGACTCCTTACAAACTCCAGGACACCCAACACATCTCCGTTCCACGGCTTGACATGAAGCAGGACAAGATCGGGGGCGGAGCCTGAAAGCCAGTGCAGGGCATCGACCGCCGCATGGAGCGCACGGACTCGGTGCCCCCCATTGGACAGAAGCCGTTCCATCAGACGACAGCTGTCCTTGTCGTCGTCCACAATCAATACCAGCGCCATGGAAACCCTCGAAACCTGTGAGTCGTGTCGCCTCATTGAGCAAGTTCTGTACCATAGGTGTGCAGCTTGCCTGGGGACCGCTGATCTGAGGGGGCTGAGCCTCCATGGTCATTTGCAGCGGATTGCGGCCTGCTATCAGCTGGGCTGGCTCTTCCGCACCCGAGGTCTGCATGGGGCATCGTGCAATAGACTTATTGCAGTGCCACAATATGCATGCATCACATCAACTGGTTGATATTTTACTAATATTTTAGAGAGCAGGCCACAGTACCTGAAGAAATCATTGCACACCGCGAGGCTCATGCGGGAGCGACGCTCTCATGCCTTGTTGGTTCGTTACACCTCTGCATTCATGGCGGCTCGCCCGATTGATGCCAGGTGGCCATTGGAGTGCGTTCTGGGAGGACCAAAAGCTTCTCCACCTCTGGATCTCAGCACTGCCGAACTGGCTGGCCCCTGGCATGGAATGTGCTCAAGGGCACAACGTACCTCGATTTTTCGGGACAGCGGACTGAAGGATAGTGAAGGACAGGGCTCCGGATTCAAGTTGGGAAGGTTGAAGTCGGTTTGGTTTGTCGATCTTTCCGCCCATCCTCGCTCCCTGTTCGACTTCGAGCCTCGGCACAGTGCGGAGCACCACATGGAAACGTGAACAGCAACAGTCTATGTGGCGACCCGAGAGAGGGGGCATGTGATGATGTCACCACAGTCGAGGCGGGTCCGAGGGAAGCCATCATTCACTCAGTTTTAATTAAGGGGGTATTTATGAAGCGCTACTGGTTATCGTTAATTGTTGCACTGGGTGCAACCTTCTTCATGATCTATCAGGGTACATTGCTCGCCCAGCAGCCCGCGGAGTCGCCTGCGCCCGTTAGCACAGAGACCAGGCCTGAGGCGAAACCCGAAGAAGGCAAATCCGAAGCGGGGGCGGTATCCTTCAAGCTCGACAAGACCACTCTGGAGAACGGCGGCGCAGTCACAATCAGCGGGCAGGTTCCGGCCGGCAAGCCTGCCTACATTGAAGTCTGGGCCGAGGAACAGGTCAGAGCCTCCCGTTTCGACTCGGACGTGGACAAGGAGACCGGAAAGAGGCCTTACATCCTTTACATGACCCATGAGATGCCCGCCT
>CAZEOY010000106.1:0-8877 GCA_964513835.1 uncultured Syntrophobacteraceae bacterium | reverse complement strand
TAGCTTGGCACACTTCCTCCACAATGTCCAGAGCTATGACGTGCGATTGCCCTGGGGATCAAACAACAAATGCTATACAATTTCAAACGTTTCTGTTATCAGATTCTGCCCAAAACGACCCCCGGGTAGGGGCTGGGGAGGTCGCCGGCGGGTGGTTTCGCCGGACCATTACAGGCGGTTATCATGCAAGAGTGAGGGAGTCAAAGAGAAATGGAATCGAAAAGGACGTTGTTTGCCGCGGTCATCGTTTGCTTTATGGTCGTAATGTCTGCTTCATTAATGTTTTCAATCTGTTTGGAGGCGGCTGCACCTCCGGCCGAGGAGGAAACCATCGCTGGAATGGTGGTCAAGAGCGATCAGGGAATCGTCATTGAGGCTGACGACGGAGACTACCTGGTGAAGGGGCCGAAGACACAGGAGATCGCCAAGATGGCCGGCAAGCTGGTTGAGGCAACCGGAATCATTAGCGAATCAGCCAAAGGAGACGTGATCGAGGTCAAATCCTTCGAAGAAATCCAGGAGTAGACGGGAAGCCTCTGCCTGTCCTTCGTCATGCAACAGGATGCCGGCTTGAGTGGGATGGGCCGGTCTCCGATTTCCGGGGACCGGCCCATCCCTTGCCCGGGGCCGGTGGAGGTCGCCGCGCGCTATTCTCACCTGCCTGCCCTCGGTGTGCACCTTTCCGATTTTAGCCCGGTCGACTGGTGGCGTTGTCGCCCCCGATGCAGCCCACCATTCCAGAAGCCTCCTCTCAGGCCTTGCACAGAACCGCTGTTCCTGAGACGATGTATACCAACATCAAACGCTGCACATCCATGTCGAGGGGGCACTGGCCATGGCGCGCCCGGATGACACGGACGATGATTATTTTGGAACCATGATCATGGAGAGGAACAGGCGAAAGATGACCGACGAGATTGGAGATGGTCAAATGGAGACCGAAAGCGTCCAGGAATGGCTCCCTGTGGTTACACTGCCCGGGACCGTTCTGTATCCGGGTCTGGTGTCCTCATTTGTTGTTGAGCGGGAAGACGCGCAGAAAGTCATCGACCGGGTATTCAAGAGTGAAGGGCACTTGATCCTGCTGGCACAGCGTGACAGCCGGGTGCAGGTGCCCACCCCGTCCGATGGCTTCGACATGGGCACCATGGCGAGCATCATCAGAGTCACGAGGCAGCTGGACGACTCCTATCAGGTGGTGGCTCGGGGCATGGACCGTGTGAGGATCAAGGAAACCGTCCATCGCGGTGAGGGCTGGGATGCAAAGTTTGAAACGGTTGTGGAAGACATCGCCACCAGCCCCGAAATCGAAGCGATGGTATTGAATCTGCGCAAGCAGTTCGAGAAGTTCGTAAAGGTTGCCGGGCTTTCCAATGAACTGGTCATTGTGGCTCTGAATACCGAGCCTCCGCTGAGGCTGGCCTACACCGTGGCTGCCCAGCTGGCTCTTTCGGTGGCTGAACGCCAGACAGTCCTGGAGATCCCCGACGCCGGTCTCGCCCTCGAAAGGGTGACCTTTTATCTCACGCGGCAGCTGGAGCGGTTGGAGCTGGGGCAGCAGATCCAGGAGCGCATCAAGTCCGTCATGGACAAGAGGCAGCGCGAGTATTTCCTGCGTGAGCAGCTGCAAGCCATCAAACGTGAGCTGGGGGAGGGTGGGGACGGTTCCACCGAAGTCCAGGAGTTGATGGACAGGCTGGATCAAATCGACATGCCTCAGGAAGCCCGCAAAGCCGTCGAGAAGGAACTGGAGCGATTGGAGAGGATCTCCCCCGCTTCGGCCGAATACACCGTATCCAGGAACTATTTGGACTGGCTCCTCGAGGTTCCCTGGTCGGTGTCCACACCCGATAATCTGGACGTCCGCAAAGCCAGTGAGATCCTGGACGAAGACCATTTCGACCTGGAGAAGGTGAAGCGGCGCATTCTGGAATACCTGGCGGTCCTGCAGCTCAAAAAGGAGATGAAAGGCCCCATCCTTTGCTTCGTCGGTCCACCGGGGGTTGGCAAGACGTCCCTGGGGCAGTCCATCGCCAGGAGTCTTGGTCGCAAATTCATAAGGATTTCTTTGGGCGGGATGAGGGATGAGGCTGAGATACGCGGCCACAGGCGGACCTATGTCGGGTCCCTTCCGGGGCGAATCATCCAGGGGCTGAGGCGCCTCGGGTGCAACAACCCCGTCTTCATGCTGGACGAGCTGGACAAGCTGGGAATGGACTTTCGCGGCGACCCTTCGGCCGCTCTGCTGGAGGTATTGGATCCCGAGCAGAATTCCTCTTTCTCCGATCATTACCTGGGGGTTCCCTTCGACTTGTCCAAGGTCATGTTTGTGGCGACGGCCAATATGATGGATCCCATTCCGCCTGCCCTCAAGGACCGGATGGAGGTGATCGAGATACCCGGTTACACCGAGGAGGAAAAACTGGAGATCGCCCGAAGGTACCTGGTGAAGCAGCAGGTGGAAAACCATGGTCTCACGCCGGAGCATGTGGAGTTTTCGGATGAGGCCATTCTGGAGCTCATCCGGTCTTACACAAGGGAGGCGGGAGTGCGCAACCTGAACCGGAGCATTGCTGGCATTTGTCGGCATGTGGCGAGGGATGTGGCCGAAGGGAAGGGGCCTGAGGGGGGCAGACGGGTGGAGCCGCAAAGCGTACACGAGATTCTGGGCCCTGTTCGCTTCCTGCCCGAGGCCATGACACGGTCCTGGGGGGCGGGGATTGCCACGGGGCTGGCCTGGACTCCAACGGGAGGAGAGCTCATCTTCATCGAGACACTCCGAACCCCGGGGAACGGACGACTGACCCTGACCGGCCAGCTGGGTGACGTCATGAAGGAGTCAGCTACGGCGGCCCTGACCTACCTGCGGGCTCATGCGGAGGAGCTGGCCATAGAGGATGAGGAATTCGGACGGACGGACATTCACATTCATGTCCCGGCGGGCGCGATTCCCAAGGATGGCCCCTCGGCGGGAGTTCCCCTCATTGTGGCGTTGGCATCCCTGATGAGCGGGCGTCCGGCGAGGCGCAACATGGCCATGACCGGGGAAATCACACTCCGGGGGGATATTCTGCCGGTGGGTGGCATCAAGGAGAAGATCCTCGCTGCACGGAGGGCTGGTCTCTGTGAAGTGCTCATCCCCCAGGCCAATGTGAAGGACATTGTGGACATCGCCGAGCATCTCCGGAAAGGTATGGTGTTCCATGAGATGCAGTCCATCGGTGAAGTTCTGAAGCTGGCCTTGTCGGCAGGGCGGGGAGCGGGTGACGGGGAGAGTGAATCGGCTTACAAAGTGACTTCAGCGTCCACACCGGGCTGTGGCTGATCCTGCTGCTGGAGCAACGATCTCAGGTTGCAGACGCTGCACAGCTCCCCGAAAGCCGGCTCGCCGCACTGCCTGCAATCCTTGAAATCGCGAGGAGCAAGGTCGGGTTTCTTGCGGGCGAGGAAGGAGAAAAGAAAATCGCGTTTGGTGCCTGGCATCCGCTCTTCCAGGAAATTGAGGGCTTCTTTGAAGCTGTGGCTGGTGGCGCCCCGCGAGAGGGGGCAGCTCTGGGGGAGAGGCTGAATCCCTTTGATGGTGCAGTAAGCCCGGATCTCATGGGCCTCCACCCGATAGAGCGGTTTGAGCTTGGCTGTGAGGCGCGGGTGTGTTGAGGGTAAATAAGGGGATTGTTTACCGAGATATTGGTGGCGATTCCGAACGATGTTCCCAAGGAGACGCCCCGCCTCGTCGTCCAGGTTGTGCCCCACCACCAGGGTCTGAAACCCTTCCAGGATCGTGAGACGGTTCAGCATCTGGCGTTTGAGCATTCCGCAGATGGAGCAGATTTTTCGCCGCATGCGCCTGTGAATTTCGGGGATGGAGAACCCGAAGAGCTCTTCAACGGAGTACTCAACCCAGGGGAGGGATCGATTCCTGGCGAAATCGGCGACCGCCTCCGACGAAGCTTCGGAAAAACCCTCGATTCCGAGTCGAATGTGAAGGCCCCGGGTGGAGTAACCGAGATCGTGGAGAACGTTCCATGCCGCAAGAGAGTCCTTTCCCCCCGAGACGGCCACGAGGAGCGGTGTGGAAATGGAGATCGGGAACTTCTTCAAGGCGCGCCGGACAGCGGTTTCAAAGAAGATGACGAAGCACTGAGGGCAGAAATTGGCGTTGTGCGAAGGCATTGGGATGGTGGCCCGCCCTCTGCAGCGAACGCATTTGGCGTTTTCGGGCAAAACAGAGCAATTGGATTTCATGAACGTGTGCAGGCTCTCTACGTGTGTTTCCGGAATCGACCGAAAGAGCCGGTTCCGGCTGTGAATAGCCGCTCCTGGAGCGGACACGCCATCCAGAATTTTGAAACAGCTATTAGATACTAGCTCAAGCGACGGATGACAACCCAGGGTTTTCCGATCGGCCCCGCTTCGACAGGGGGTGAGGCAGATCCCTGGAGGCTTCTTCAATCTTGAGTCCACCACATTGAGCCGACGGATATCAAGTTCCGTCGGGGGCAGAGGAGGAATGGTTCAACCATGGATGGAATGCATTACGAAGGAAACATCATCAGACCGCCCAGTGAGGCTGACAGCGTCATTCTGCAGGTGACTGTGGGGTGTTCTCACAATAAATGCACCTTTTGCGGGACGTATAAGGGGGAGCGCTTCCGAATCAAGGATGAGTCGATCATCGATCAGGACATCCGCTATGCAGCCAGGAATCTCTCTTTTCTTCGACGGGTCTTTCTGGCCGATGGCGATGCCCTCATCATCCCCCAGGACAAACTTGTTCGGATCTTGAGCCGGATTCGAGAAGAAATGCCCTGGATTCAAAGGATTGGGTTGTATGGCAATGCCAAGAGCATCCTGAGGAAATCACCGGAGCAGCTGGATCAGCTGAAAGGGCTGGGGCTGGGCATCGTGTATCTGGGTTTGGAAAGCGGTGACCCGGGGGTATTGCGGGACATAAGAAAAGGGGTGTCCCCGGAAAAGATGATCGAGGCGGCTCGAAGGATCAGGACCGCCGGGATCAAGCTTTCGGTCACGGCCCTTTTGGGTATTGCCGGTCGTGGGCGATCCTTGGAGCATGCGCGGGCCACGGGTCAGGTCCTCTCGGCGATGGACCCGAACTATGTGGGGGTTTTGAGCCTGATGGTGCTCCCCAATACGGAGATCGGCCAGAAAGTGCGCGCCGGGGAATTCGAGGTGCTCGAACCCTTGGAATTGCTGAAGGAGCTTCGTGAATTGCTCGCTCACACGGAAATGACCCGGGGCCTTTTCCTGGCCAATCACGCCTCCAACTACCAGCCCGTCAAAGTCAAAATGCCTGCCGATCGTGGGAAGGCGCTGGAGCAGATCGATCGGGCTCTAGAGGGGAAGATCGGCCTCAAGCCCGAGTGGCTTCGTGGACTCTGAGCTCAGTTCTGTCCCCATTTCAGCTTGGTTCTGAGTATCTCGAGATAGTCAACGGAGGGGGTTTTGATGAGGTGGAGGGGATAGGTATCCGTTGTAATCTCGATGCGGTCGAAAGCTGCCAGCTCACATCCTACCTGGCCGTCGCAGGTCAGGGCGATATCGCGGATAGCGTCGGGCAGTTCCACTTCCACTCTGGCTGTGGCCGGAAGGATGATCGGCCGATTGGTCAGCGTGAAAGAGCAGATGGGCGTCAGAATGATGGCCCGGGCGGTTGGGTAGACGATGGGGCCGCCAGCCGAGAGATTGTAGGCTGTGGATCCCGTGGGCGTGGCTACGATCAGCCCGTCTGCCCGATAGTGGGTGAGGTAGCGGTTGTCGATCTTGGTCTTCAGGTCTACGATGCGGGCAAGGGCTCCCTTGTTGATGACGGCGTCATTCAAGACGGATTGGCGGAAGATCTCCCGCCCCTCTCTTTGAACGGATACCAGCAATCGCATGCGTTCTTCGATCTCGTACTTGCCTTCCAGGACCTGCTCCAGCTCAGCGAAACAGTCCTCCCGGGTGATTTCTGTCAGAAAGCCCAAGCCTCCAAGGTTGACACCAATCACACTTGTGGTACGGTTCTCCAAAAAACGGGCGACGCTCAGGAAGGTTCCGTCCCCACCGAGAACCACCACAAACTCGGAGTCGATGGGGATTTCAAGCTGCTTCATTGTGCAATGGATCCCCGCTCCCGAATCATTGATGTTTTGTTGGCAGGTCACCCGGATACTGCGCTTCTCGAACCAGTCTCGCAACTCGTAGGCCAGTTCAGCAGCTTCGCTGCGGCTTCGCTTGTAGATGATCGTGATGTGCTGCATCCACTCCTCCTGAGACGATAACACAAAATCATAGGCGGAGAGCCAGAACAAATGCAATCAAAAAGATTTGTCAAAAGGCTTGGTTTGAATTAGATTAACGGACGTCTACACGGTGCTGGCAGAGAAAAGATTGGAATATGGCTCGAGAAGATAACCGGCCGAAAATTGCATCCCAGAATATTCTGGTGGTGGATGACGAAGAGCAGGTTTGCGACCTTCTGGCTGAGGCCTTGACCTTCATGGGGCACAATGTTTTCACCGCCGCAGATGGTCAGGAAGCCATGGAGCAAATGGACAAGCTCCCGTTCGCCATTGTCATCACAGATATGGACATGCCCCGCATGGATGGCATGGACTTGATCAAGCACATCACGGCTCACCGGAATGGGACGGATATCATCGCCATTACCGGGCACACCATGAAGTACAAATACACAGACGTGGTGGCGGCGGGGGCGGCGGATTTCATCACCAAGCCCTTCACGCTGAACGAGTTGGAAGCCAAGCTCAATCGGCTCCTGCGGGAGCGTTATCTCCGGCAGGAGCTCGAGCACCTGGCCGTCCGCGACCCGCTCACGGGGCTTTATAACCGTCGGTTCTTCGAAAAGGTTATCCGCAAGGAGGTCATCAGGGCGGAGCGGTATGATCATCCGCTTTTCATGTTTTTCTGCGATGTGGATCGATTTAAGGATTATAATGATCAAATGGGGCATCCGGCCGGCGATGAATTGCTTGTGAGTCTGGCCGACATATTGAAATCCTCCATACGGGCCGGGGTGGATACGGCCTTTCGGTTTGGAGGAGATGAATTCACGGTGCTTTTGCCCCATCTTCAACAGGCCAACGCGGAAAAGGTGGCCGAGCGCATCCGGCAAAAGTATGAAAGCCTGAAAAGGGAGCCGACGAGTATCTCCATCGGGATTGCACGGTATTTGAAGCGCGGCGGTGAAACCGGCCACGACATTGAAGACATGATTCGCCGAGCGGACGCAGCCCTTTACCATGCCAAGGGGATATTGAACGGCAACTGCATCCACTTCGACGAGGAATCTTACACTGATTAGCAGTGTTCGTGGCGTGTTTTCAGTTGTTTACATCATTATTTCAGTTTGTTGCCCATCGCTGACCTCCTTTCTGTTCTACTATGGTTTTTTCTTGACTATCACGGGTACGCCCTTTATATAGGGCACACTTTGGCGGCATGGGCGCGTGATTTCCCTAACCGCTGGAGAATTTTAGAAGTTTGCCGTTTGGCTCCGTCTTCGGAATGGATGATTCTGGTCTGGCATGCGAAGCCGGACATGGTATTCCGGATCGGAATGTTTTTGTCTGCAAACCTTCACACGCTTTGGTGTGAAATGCGTTTACTGGAATTTCCGCCCTCTGCGAAGGAATCGAATCAGCTGAAGAATGTTCGGCCGGGAGAATCGTGACCTCTCCGGCGCCGATGATATCTTCGGTGTCATCTCCTGGATTTGGGAGGTTAAAGAAGCGGTGGAAATCGTGTGAGAACTTCAGGGTCTCCGTTGTTGCAGGAGGTGACTGCCATGGGCATGGGCAAGCCGGAGTTCGGGTTTGGGGTTCACTTGATGTTGGACGGTTACGGTTGTGATCGCGCGGTTCTGGAAGACATTCAGTTCATCTATGATTTCCTTGATGAGTATCCCGATCAAATGAGCATGACCAAGATCATGCCGCCTTACGTCTTCCGATACAACGGGTCTGTCCCCGAGGATTGGGGCGTGTCGGGGTTTGTTCTCATCGCCGAGAGCCACATCAGTATCCACACCTTTCCGGACAAGCAGTATCTCAGCCTGGATATGTTCTCCTGCAAGCCGTTTGACACGGATGAAGCTGTGGAGACAGTCCGAAAGCACTTCAAAATGCAGAAGTACGAGAAGCGGGTGTTGGACCGTGGACAAGAGTTTCCCAACACGATTCAGGAGTCTGCGCAGGTCGTGCGCATGGACCGAATGCTGATGCAGCGTTCGCGTTAACGGAACATCATGAGTGAATTCAATGAGATGGGGTTCCATCCGTTCACTGGACTGGGACCCCATCAGTCGTTTTTGGGTCTGCCTCAGAGCCGTGAGTCCTTTGAGGGTGCAAAGGCGGTCTTGATCCCCGCCCCTTACGACGGGACGACCACTTTTCGCGCCGGCACACGGGAGGGTCCTCGGGCCATTCTTGCGGCCTCGAGGGAGTTGGAGGTCTTCGATGAGGAGATCTGCTCGGACGTCACGGAGGCGGGAATTGCGACGCTTGACGAGATTCCTGTCGTTGTTGCATCGCCCCGGGACATGGTGGACCGGGTGAAGGCCGTCGTTGGCTGGGTGCTGGACAGAGGCAAGCTGCCAGTTCTACTGGGAGGGGAGCACCTTCTGTCCCTGGGGGCCATCGAAGCCATGGCCGAACGAATCGCCGGGCTTTCGGTGCTCCATCTCGATGCGCACGCGGACCTCCTGGTCGAGTACCAGGGGAGCCCGTACAGCAACGCTTGCGTCATGCACAAGGTGAGCGGCATGGCGCATCTGGTGCAGGTGGGCATTCGTTGTGCCGCTCGGGAAGAGCTGGAGACCATCAGGGAGAGATCCATTCCCTGCTTCTGGAGCCAGGC
>CAZEOY010000105.1:0-8879 GCA_964513835.1 uncultured Syntrophobacteraceae bacterium | reverse complement strand
GGACCTTCCCAATGCGGCTGAATTGAGAGGTGCCACGGGCCAAGCGGAGCTCGCATGGGCAAGCTCCGCTCAGCCCACGGCACCCGGCCCGACAGGGTAGGGCAGGGCAGATGAGCTCAATCCAACAGCATTGGGGGACGTCCCCCCGTTCCACAATGACGTCCGGAGCCGTCGCACTACGGTATCCAAGCACCGGGCAATTCTAATCGACTTGATTGCCGCCTGTCCATACCTGAAGAGCGCCGATTGCAGCAGGAGGTTGCTCCACCAACACCGGGGCTTTCATTCCTTGGCAGGCGCAGCAGGGGGCGCTCCATCCAGGTGATCATCGTGTGCGCCCAGAATGGAGAGTGGGGGGAGAGCCTCTTTTGTGACTCTACACATGAAGGCGGGATAAGCAGGATCTTTGGAATGAATCCCGGATGGGTATGGAGAGATGTTCGTCAGCCCGATGGGCCTTCTTGTTCAAGTTCCTGTATCTCTTCCGCGGATGGGCTCAATATTTGAGTGTTGCTGTGTCACTGCTTTGACGAAGGCTCGCTTCAACCTTGGGCGAAGAAGAGGGGCCGCGCCCCGATCCAGCCGGCGACCTTGCAGGCCGTCTCCCGCGTGAAGTTGTTGTAGATCCTCCCCTCTTCAAGCCGCTGCCCGGTGGTGAGCAGCACGGGCTTCTCATCGACCAGGAAGCATACGGGGATTCCATCGGTGACCAGCTCTCTGCGGAGCTCGTTGATCTGATGGCTGTCGAGCGGCAGCGCGCTTCTCATGAACGGTCATCCTTTCTGTATGGAAGTGTCCTGCGGGGCTTCAAGGGATCCACTTTCTGCACGGGACGACGGTTTCCCAGACGGCTGCGAAACGTCAATTATTCCACAATGCCCGGCACGTTCTCCTGTGGATGCAAGAAGTGTGATCAACCGTTCGGACGCATGAGAAAAATACGATGTTATGTCTTCCGACCCTCGGGTCATCCTGAGTCGCGTTGCCGACAGACCTTTTTCGGGCCAGACGAGCACCGCCGCCCCGAGGGCGAACACCCCCGCCAGAACGCTTCGGTACCAGGCGTCCACGCCGCCCAGGTAGAAGGGCAGCAGAAGGAGGGGCATCCCCACGAGAAAGCGATCAATAACTATCAACGGACCTGCCTGTTGCGAAGGATTCCGAAGGACAGAGCACAGAAAGCCGGAGGACGCTGATCACCGCTGATTCACACTGCACTTCTCCCTATGACCATCCCTTGCAGCGGAAATCAGGGCGCATCCTGAGCATCAGCGTCCCATTCGGAGTGCTTGACAAAACGTACGCCACTGAGTATCAAATGCGTACGTCAATAAGCTGATGGAATGACCTCAAGCCGAGGAGAGCGGTCGTGCCCCGAAGAATCACCGCCACGGAGCTTCGCAAAAACATCTATAAGCTGCTGGACGACGTTCTCAGCACGAATACACCCTTGGAAGTGGAGCGCAAGGGCAGGCGGCTCGTCATTTCTCCTGCCGAAAGAGTCTCCAGGCTCGATCGACTGGAACCGCATGCCGATTGCATTGCCGGCGACCCGGAGGAACTGGTGCATATGGACTGGTCGGGAGAGTGGAAACCCACGGTATGATCTACCTGGATACTCACGTTGTGGTCTGGCTCTACGCCTTTGGATCGAAGAAGCTCAGCGGGCGGGCGTGTGAGCTGATCGAACAGTCGGCAAGGCTGCTGATTTCGCCACTGGTGCTGCTCGAACTGCAATTCTTGTATGAAATCCGTAGGATTGTCGTAGCCCCCCAAGTCGTCTACGAATACCTTTCCGACCGCATACAGCTTGAAATCTGCGACAAGGAGCTCCGGGAGGTGGTCGGGACGGCGATGCAGCAAACCTGGACTCGGGATCCATTCGACCGGATGATCACCGCCCAGGCAGCCCTGAACAGCGACATCCTGGTCACCAAGGACCGCTCGATTCAGAGCCATTACTCTCACGCCACCTGGTGATCATTCCAAAGACCAAAGCCAAGACGCCCAGGCCAGAGTCGCAGAGCTTTCGTTTCGAAAAGTCCCCTGCGCCTCCGCACCTCGACGGCCCCTTGCCTTTACGACAGCAATGCCATGCCGGCATTCCTGCAGCGGGAGGAGGGGCCGGCTGTCGTTGCCGAGATTTGGAGATGCAAAGAAGATTGAAGTGCTAGGAGGATGTCCGAGAACACCTTTTTGTCATTTCGAACGGAGCGTAGCGGAGAGAGAAATCTCATAAACGCGGTGTTGCGATGAAGGAGATTTCTCGCTGTCGCTCGAAATGACCGTTCTCGGACAGCCTCCTAGTCGCCCCACTCCTTCCTGAGCTTTTCGGCCTGCTCCCTGGAGTCCTGGTCTGCGTCCTGCTCCAGCGCCTTTTTGAGATATTCCTTTGCGGCTGCGTGGTCGCCCCGCGCGTGGGCCACCATGGCGGCGTGCAGGTTGTGGGCGGGGGCGTCAGGAACCAGGGCCACGGCGCGCTGAATCTGGTCCCAGGCCATGTCGAGGTTCCCGCGCTTGAAGGCCACCCAGGCGGCGGTATCCAGGAAATTCGGGTTTTCGGGTGCCGCGGTCAGGGCCTGGGCCGCCATCCGCGACGCCTTTTCGAGCTGACCGGGGTCCGAGGAATGCTCGGCATAGAGATAGGCGAGGTTGTTCAGGAGAAGGGGATGGTTCCTGAATTTGGCCAGAGTGTCCTCGTAGACCCGAATGGCGTCGGGCGTGCGGCCCTCCCGGTCGTAGAGCATCGCGAGATGCGCTCCCAGCGCGGCGCCGGGCTGCCGTCCGTAAGCCTTTTCCACCCGTGCGACGGCCTCGGCCAGCTTCCCCTGGCGCCGGTAGACCTCGGTCAGGAGGGGGTAGGGGTCGAACCAGTCCGGCGCCAGATCAGCGGCCAATGTCAGGGCCGCCTCGGCCTTGGGAAGGTCCCCCGTTGCCGCCAGGACCTGCCCGTAGATCAGATGAACCTGCGGTGAGCCGACCCTCTCGGCGACCTGCGCCTCCACCAGGTCCAGGGCGGTCTTGCGGTCTCCCCGGGCCATGTGAATCCTCACCATGGCCGGGAGCGCCGACTGCCAGCCCCCCTCCTTGTCCATGGCCTTCCCGAGCCATTCCAGGGCTTCATCCTGCCGGGACTGGGCCAGGGCCAGGCGCCCCATTTCCAGATAGCCCAGAGCCGACTCGGGCCACAGCTTGAGCATCCGCTCGAAGTCCGCCCTGGCGCGGGCCCAGTCTTTTTGGGACGCCAGGAGCTCGCCCCGGGTCTTGAGCAGAACCGGCTCATCCGCCTTGATTTCGAGCCCCTGGTCCAGGGTCTTGAGGGCCTGATCCACTTCTTTTTTGGCCGCCAAATCCCGGGCCAGCTCCATGCGGAGCTCGACGCTCGCCGGGTTGGCCCGAAGCCCGTTCTTGAGGGTCTCCCTGGCGAGGCTTTCCTTCTTGTTGAGCCGCTGGCTGCGGGCGAGCAGGATCTGCGCCCCGGGGTCGGCGGGCCTCCCGACGGCCACCTGGTTCAGGTGGGTTTCGGCGTCTTCCGTCCTGCCGTCATCGAGCAGGAGCCGTCCCATCAGGAAATGCGCGTCCAGGTTTCCCTGGTTGCTCTTGAGGACCTCCTGGCAGAGCCGCATGGCCTCTTCCAGCTCCCCTTCGGAGGCCTTGAGGGTGCCCCTGGCCAGCAGAAGCCGTTCGCGGTCCCCCCCCTGGATGTCCATTTGCAGCGCTTTTTCCAGAACAGCGAAGGCTTCCGCCTTGTTCTCCTTCAGCACGAAGATCTGGCTCTGCTGCAGGATGGCATCCACGTCCCGGGGGTTCTGGTCGAGGATTTCCTTCAGCACCTTCCCGGCGTCATCCATCTTGCCCCGCTTCAGCAGAAACGCCGACCTGGCTTTCAGCATCCGAGGATCGGCCGGCAGGCCGGCATAGGCCGCCTCGGCCTCCTCCAGGAGGTTCATTCCCTCCAGGGCCTGGGCCTTCAGCAGCAGAACGGCCGGCTCGTCCGGGTTGGCCTGCACCATGGCGTCGAGCTCCTGAACGACCCGTTTGCGATCCCCGCGGCTCGCCGCATGCTGGGCCATGAACACATAGGAGTGCGGCGCCCCGGGGGCGGCCGCCCGCCACCGGCCCGCCGCCTGCTCCATGGCGGCAAAGTCACCGGTTTCCTTGTAGGCCATGCAGAGCAGCCCCTGCACTTCCGGGTTCCCGTCCGCCTCCGGGATGGCCTTGAGCACCGCGAGGGCTTCCTTGAACCGCTTGAGCGCCACGAGGGCGCGACCCCGCGTCACGTCGAGCCGCGGCTGGAAACCTCCGGGCGAGCCGATCTTTTCGATCTCCTCCAGGGCCTTCGCGGGCTCCCCGTGGGCTGCCAGGAGAGCTGCCAGCTCCATCCGGGCTTCATCCAGCCCCGGGTCCAGCTCCAGGGCGCTCTGCAGCGCTCCGAACGCCTGGCGGGGCTCCTTCTGCGCGAGATATGCCTTGCCCAGCCCGAGCTTGGCCCGGGCGTTTTTGGGGTCGAGCTGGAGCGCATTCTTGTATTCGAGTATGGCGCGTACGGGGTCCCCCTTGCTGAGAAGGCTGTCCCCCATGGTGATGAAATTCGCCGTCTTTTCCTCCCGGCTGCTGCACCCTGCCGCCAGCAGCAGGCAGGCCATGAAAACAGCTCCGAGCGCCGCTTTCCCTCTAGTCATCGCCACCTCCCAGTATCCTCCATATGCCGCGAGCCTTTGCGCTCAACGGTCTTTGCCCCTCATCCAGCCGGGGCTGATGCTTCACGGCCGTATTCGGTCGGGGCGCAGGCTCAGCCGCCCCCTGTTTCAGCTCCCGGACCTTCTGAAGGAGGGACGCGACCTTGCGCTCGAGCTGGCTGTTCCGCTCCCTCTCCTTGATGAGCATATCCTGCAGAACGTCGGTGACCCTTTGGTGCTCCTCGTTTTCGAGAGCGCCCAGCCGGGCTTCCAGGTCGGCCATGCGCCCCAGGATGCTCGCGAGAAGGGCCCGGTCTCCCCCGGGAGACCCGGCCGCGTCGCCCCCCGCCGTTCCAAGGGGCGGTCCGTGTTCACCGCCGGTCCCTTCGGGACCGTCTCCCGCCCAGCCGCTCCCGCTGCCGGAATTCCCGCCCGGACGGCCGTCGCCGCCGCCCCGGCCCGACTCGGTCGCGGAGGGGTCAAGCCTCTCCGGACCCTGGAACGAGAGAAACGGGTGATCCTGGACCACCTTGTCCACGATCTCGCCGGATACCCGGGTCATTGCTTCGGCAAAGGCATAGGTCAGGGCGGCGTCACAGACGCTGTTGACGACGCGCGGAATGCCCCCGGACACCTCCGCAACCCGCTCCAGGGCCTCCTCGGAAAACAGGGGCTCGGCCCGGCTGTACCCCGCGACGATCAAACGGTGCGCCACGTAGGAGCCCACCTCCGGGAGGGAGAGGGGCGACAGGTGGTAGGCCACGGAAATGCGCTGCGTCAGCTGCTTGAGGGCCGGGTGGGAAAGGCGGGTGCGCAGCTGGGGCTGACCCACCAGGATGATCTGGAGCAGGAAGTCGTTTTCCACCTCCAGGTTGGAGAGCATCCGCAGCTCCTCGAAGGTCTCCTGGGGCAGGTTCTGGGCTTCGTCCACCAGGATGAGGCATCGGCGGCCCAGCCCGTACTGCTTCATGAAGTGGTTGGCCAGCGCATAGAAAAGGTCGTTTTTGCCCGACGACGCGACCTTCAGCTCGAACTCCCGGGCCAGCACCTCCAGGAGCTCCAGGGGGCTCAGGTGCGTGTTGAGCACCATCCCGATGTCGAGGGAGGGCTGGATTCTGCCGACCAGGTACTTCACCAGGGTGGTCTTCCCGGCCCCGATCTCCCCCGTCAGCGTGACGATCCCCACGTTGTGCATGAGCCCGTATTCGAGGTGAGTCAGGGCCAGGTCATGGCCCCTGCTCAGAAAGAAGAATTCAGGGTCTGCGGCCAGGACGAAGGGCCTCTTGCTGAGACCGAAAAATTTCGTATACATGTCGGATGCTTAAGCTCTCGATCCGTAATAGGTGTAGTCCCGCGTTTCCTCGTATTGGGAGTCGTTCAGGACGACTCCCAGCACCTTGTCCCGCGGGACCAGGCTCATGGCCGACTGGATGCTCTCGAGGGTCGTCTGCTCCGCCCTGGCGACCAGGATCACGGCGTCCACGTACTCCGAAAACACGAGGGGGTCGGGGCATTCGTTGACGGGCGGGGTGTCGAAGAGGATGTAGCGGTCGCAGTAACGGTGCTTGAGCTCCTTCACCAGGGCCTCCATCCTCGGCGAGCCCATGAGCTCCGGCGCCTGGGCGATTCGGTCCCCCGCCGGGAGGATCGTCAGTTTGTCGATGCCGGGGTTGATGAGGATTTCCTCGAGCGGAGTCTCCTGGGTGAAGTAGGCGCTGAGCCCCGCCACGTCGTCCCCGAGGCCGAAAAGCCTTTGAAGGGAAGGATTGCGGAAATCCAGGTCCACCAGCAGGGTGGTCTGCCGGGCGTCCTGGGCGATGCTGATGGCGAGATTGGCCGCCACCAGGCTCTTGCCTTCGCCGTTGTTGAACCCGGTGATCTGGAGGGTGTTCCAGCCCTGGGCCCGGCTGCGATGGAAGATGCGCGTCCGGAGGAGCTTGAACTGATCCGTCACGGGGTTTTGCAGGTCCAGGGCCACGATCCGGTTCTCGATGAGCCCGTCCCTCGATACCTCCACGGTCCGGGTTCGGGCATAGACCGGGGCCACACATTCCGGTGATGCTTCAAAAGGCCTTGCCGGCTCCTGTGCCGGGGGCTCTCCCGTCGTCCTTTCGGCCTTGGCCCTCTCCAGGGCCTTTTTCATCCAGCTCATGGTCATCCTTCAATGTGTCAAAAAGCTATCAGCACCAAGGCACCGGGAAAAGAAGTCTCAACAGGTTTTCCCTGACGCCTTCGTGGCGCCGACAAAGATCTCAAATAACGCTCGGCCTTCACATCTTGTCACAGCATTCTCCGCTGGATGAAGCGCTCCAGTTTGGCCAGGAAGATATCCAGGTCCATGACGAGGAAGTGAAAGGCCAGCAGCGCCCCGACGAAGCTCCCGACCATGGCGGTTCCGACGACCAGCCTCCTGCGCCGCAGCCGGGCGAGGTCCGCCGGCGTGTAGATCCTGGGGATCTCCGTCAAACCTTCGACTCCCGTGGCGGCCTGCAGCGTGGAGGAATCCCGCACGGTGTGGTCCGTGAACTCCCGGAGGGCGGCCGCACCCACCGAGAAGCCCATGCCCAGCACGATCCCGATGAGAACGATGGCCAGCCGGTTGGGCTTGGAGGGTCTCTCGGGCAGGAAGGGGGGCTCCACGATCTGGAACTTCTCGCCCAGCTGCTCCTCCTCCATCCCCTGGGACACCCGCGCCGCCATCAGCTTCTGCTGGATTTCGTTGTAGTGGCTCCTGGCGACCTGGTACTCGGTCTCCATTTCGTTGTATTCCCTGGCCACCTGGGGTGTGGCCCGGAGCTTCACGTAGAGCTCCCTCACCTGCTCCTCCACCCGTTCGCCCTCGGTCTTGAGGGAGGAGACGGAGACGCCGATGCGGTCCAGATCGGAGACGAGGGAGACGTAAGCCGGGTTGGTCCCCTCATCCAGGCGGGGATTTCCCGAGCCCCTCCGGATCCCCTGGGAGGCGGCCAACTCCTTTTTCACCCGGTCCAGCTCCCGCCGGGCCGTCTTCACCTCGGGATGCGCATCGCTGTAGCGGGACTGGAGGGCCGCAAGCTTCGACTCCAGCTGGTTCACCTGGTCCTGGAGCGTTGCCGTCGCTCCCGAGCCCCCCTTCACTCCGGCCTCCAGCAGGGCGAGCTCCTGGCTCTTGGCCTGGACGAGGGGATGCTTGTCCGAATACTTGGAGAGAAGCTGGGCATACTCGAGCTGGGCCTGCTGGAGCCGCTCCGAGGGCGACAGGGTCCGGCCGGTTCCCCCGGCGTGGGGGTCCAGCATGGCCAGCCGCCCCTTGATGGTCGTCCGCTGCTCCTCGAGGGACCGGATCTGGAGCTGGATTTCGTTCAATCTCGAATTCAGCTTCTCGAGCTTTTGCATGTTGAGGGCCGTGAACTCGGGGAGCTCCTCCAGGTGAGCCTCCCGGAAAGCGGCGCGGCGCGTCTCCAGGTCGTCGATGCGGGCTTTGGTCTGCTTGAGCTGGTCCTCCAGGAACTCCGTGGTTCCCTTGGCGAGCTTCTCGCGGGACTCCAGGTTTTTTTCCATGTAGTAGGAGGCGATTTCGGCGGCGACGGCCTGGGCCTTCCGCGGGTCCTCGTCCTGGTAAGTGAGGGAGAAGGCGATGGTGAGGATCGTGGGCCTTCCCTTGGCTTCCTTGTTGATCTCGGCGTTGATGGGCTGGATGTTGATGCGCTTGCGGATCCTCTCCACGAGGTCTTCGGTGCTCAGCTGCTCGCGCTTCTGGGGCAGGAGATCGTACTTGTTGACCAAGTTCAGGATCTTGGTCCGGGATGTCACCTCCTGGGTGATGGTCTGGATGCGCTCCTCGGCGTAGCTCGTCACCGTCGAGGGAACCATGGCGGTGGGGATCTGCTGGTTCTGGATGAGGATGGTGGCGGAGGACTGGTAGCTGTCGGGCAGAAGCAGGGCCACCGCCGCCGTGAGGGTGACCACGGCCAGGAAGGGCCAGATGAGCCACTGCCTGCGCCTCCTGATGACGTTGAGGATGTGCTTCAGGTCCTGGGTTTCCTGTTCCATGGATACGACTCCCTTTGCTGCAGAAAAAAACGATCAACCACCATCGGAGCACCGGAATCCCCGTGTCCCCCGGCGGAAGGATTCATCCCGTGCCGAGCTCCCACCTCCACCCCCAATGCTGTTGATTTAAGCAATTGGGGTCATTCCGGCGAAAGCCGGAATCCAGGT
>CAZEOY010000104.1:0-8898 GCA_964513835.1 uncultured Syntrophobacteraceae bacterium | reverse complement strand
GCCGGGGTGACGGTATCGGAGGGTTTTGAGATAGTCTCTAAGAGGCAGCGGAGTCGGGACGAGGTCGGTCCAGTATCCTTGATGAAAGGCGGTTCACCCGTTTTTCGACGAAAATGGAGAGGAGCGTGACGGCCAGGATGATCACCGAGGCGCACGCGAGAAAAAGCCAGAAGTTGTAAGCGCTCAGCAGTTGTCCGAAGGTGATGACATAGGGCTGGTGGAGTAGGTACAGGCCGTAGGAATACACCCCCACCGTCGTGAGGACGGAGCCGGCTCCGGGCAGGATGCACGCCGCCCAGCGCGTGGCCTGGGCCATCAGGATGAACAGCCCCATGGCGATGAGACCGTCGTTGAAGGAACAGAGGAAGTTCGGCTGGTAGCTGTAGACCCCCGCCACATAAAGCAAAGCCCCGAAGGCCAGGTTGGCCCGTGAGAAGAACCCGTCCTCCACCGCACTGGGATGCTTTCGATAGAGATG
The DNA here is from genome assembly GCA_964513835.1 of uncultured Syntrophobacteraceae bacterium. Taxonomy (GTDB): domain Bacteria; phylum Desulfobacterota; class Syntrophobacteria; order Syntrophobacterales; family Syntrophobacteraceae; genus JALOOX01. The sequence continues at coordinate 8,420 of CAZEOY010000104.1, read as the reverse complement.
GGCGAGGACCATCCCGGCCGAGAATTCCCATAATCTCCCGCCAAAGAAAGCCCCCTGAATGTAATTCCCGTTGGCTTCCAGGACTCCGAACAGTGTGTAGCGGACCATGACCGTGAACAGGACGCTCACCGCAAAAAACCAGATGGGCCCTATGCGGTTCAGGAGTTGAAACAACAGTGGGAAGATGAGGTAGAGCTGAACGAGCAGTCCAATGAACCACCAGGCGGGAACCAGGTAGTAGAACGCGGTCTCAGCAGGGAAGCTGCGTTCGCCGAAGAGGCTCAGGATGAACCTATAGTCCACGGGATCGGAACGGTGAGCCAGCGGAGAGAGGAGGACGATGAGGTGGGCAACCCAATACATCGGGAACAGCCGAACCAGGCGCTTCCGGTACCACCCCCACCAGCCGCTTTCGGGCTGCCCGGTTTTGGACAGGGAATACGTCAGACCAAAGCCGCTCAGGACGATGAAAATCCCCACGGGCTGCGGCCCCCTTTGGATGAATCCCACCAGAAAACCTTCCAGCAGGCATCCTAAGAAGCCGAAGACCGTCCCGTCGCTGGAATCGCGGGCAAAGGGCACCAGGTTTGAGAAAGTCACGGGCCAGGGATAGCGCCCGGGATCGTATGCGCTGATGAAATGGAAGATCACGATCCAAAGGATCGAAAACCCCTTCATGATGTCGAGCCAGAAGAGACGCGGTCCCGAAGCCGGCAATACGCATGCGCCAGCAATGTCTTCCTTCACTGTCATCTAGAGGCCCGCCCTCTCCATCAGGCTCGCCAAGACCTTCTCTGCGGCGAAATACTCCGCTGCGACATCCCGCGCAGCGCGGCAGGCCCCGTCGTAATCGCTCTCGATGACATCGACGGCAGCCAGGATGTCCTCCAGGGTCAGAAATCCAAAAAGCCCCTTGCCGGTAGGCAAAAACTTGCTGAAGCCCGTTTCGTGGGTGATGACGGGTCGGCCGGCAGCCAGAAAGCTCGCGCTGCGGTCGCTGAACCATCCCGTCACAGGCCGCACCACCTGATCTTTGGCCACCGTGAACTCCCCCCGGGATCGCTGAATATACTCACGATAGGCGTTCACATCCTTCGAAATGGGCAGCGAGTGCACCAGATTCCACCCGTTGCCCCGCAGCATCCGCTCCGTTTCCTCATCCACCACGACGGCCAGCTCGAACGGGACCGGCCGACGTTTGGGCAGATCGATGAATCTCAGGAATTCACGATCCTTCGTCCAGTAGAACTTTTCACCCTTGTAGACGATGCTCTTGCCCTTGTTGTGCCAGGTCGTGATGGTCGTGTACGGAGCCGCCGGATCTGCCGGGAACGGATTATTCCATAGCTCCATCACCACGGGCTGGCGCGTGGGAAGCCAACGATAGCGTTCCACGGGCACCGTGCAGTCGGAAGCGCCCAGATTCTCGCCAAAGCTGAAGTGGATGTCGTGGGCATCCAGAGCCGCCAGGGTCGCTTCGTCCCCCTGAGCCACTTTGATCTGCACCGCAAAGGGATCCGACTCCACATAAATGCGCCTCGGGATGGCCATGTGCTCCTCGCGCAATTCCTGGGAAGCCGTCACGTTCAGAAAGGCATCGGCTTCCCGGTACAGTCGCAGGATCTCCTCTTCGGACATGCCATAGCAGCGTCCTTCGGGATAGTTCCCCCGGAAGGCCCAACGGCCCGCAAAACCGTGCGCTTCCAGAACGGGCGCTACCGCGGCCACATTTCCGGAGGCGTCAGGCGAGAACTCGAATTTGATGGGATCGTAGATCCAACGGCCCGAATCTTCAATATAATAGACGTCGTAGCCAAGCTTCCTCAAACCGATGAGATAATGAAGAAACTGGTAGGTCACACCCGCGAGGGGGTACCAGAAGATGATCCCGAATACAATGATCCTGCCTCGGGAGGGCGCGCTTGATGCCATGCGGATACCTCACTTGTGGAGGGCGGTTTCTGGTTTCTGTTTCCCGGTTTTACAGCTTCTTGGATGGCATTGTCTGCTCCTGCTTGCGGTTCCAAAATCCAGCATCCAGAAACCGGGAACCACTATTACAATAAGTTTTCTTCGAAGGCAGCACTTTCATTAATGGCGCTTCAAGCGGATTTCGAAAACTGCCCGTGAGTTCAGGTGTACTCAGTGCAGCATCGAGATTCTTGAGAAGCGGGTCGGGTGCGCCCTTGCGGCGCCCTCTGTGCTCGATGACGTCAGCTATTTTCGACATGATTCGAAACTCCAAATCTGAAACGCAACCAGACTTCGATCAGTTACGTATCCTGATCCTGTATGGCTCCAACAGGAACAGCTTCCCTTTGCAGTGCAAGACCACTGATATGAGTACACAATGATCTGCAAAAAACCTGACTCCCATTAGACGGCCACCTCGAATTCTGCCAATTCACAGGCGCAGTCGAGGCATGCCATGATTTGTTCATATCGGCAGTGCTCAAGATGTGGTCTTTCCAGTTCAGGGCCATCTTATCCTCCAATCCGCTTTGCGCTCGACACCCACCTGACAGGGCCCACCCCGGCGAGGTCACCCAACGGACAAGGGGACCTCGATCTGCTCACCGGTTGCCTCGTTCGCGACCAGGAGCTTTCCCATGTCACCGCGTTGGAGCTGCTCGTTGGCGTTCAGCAGTTCGATGCCATAGATCGTTCCATCAGGGCTCATGTCCACGATGAGCTCATCGCTGACCTTTATGGAATCGACCCCGGATGATTTAGGCTGAAAGCGGATATACGCAATGTTATATCGAGGATCGTAGCTGAACTTCATGATCACTCAACCTCTCTCATGGGATTCAGAAATAGCGGGTGATCACCGTGATGACCAGCCAGTCCGAACCCTCTTGGACTGCATAGACTTCCACTTGCTTCGTGTTGTGCTGCCTGCCGTGCCACTCCGCATTGAAAGCAAAGTTCCTTCGAAACCCCAAGCGCCCGAACTTGGCGGGGAACCGCTCGCCGTAGTCCAGGGTTGCCGCCACTTCATCCTCCGTTGTTCCTCGCTCCTCGATCCGTTCGTGAGCATGGGGGTGAAACCGGATGGCCATATCATTCTCCAGGATCTGGTCAGACACCCCCGCCAGAGGCGGTGGCTTAATGAGCGGGGCCGGCTCAAAGACGGTCGCCCGCTTCGATCGGTTATCGTTTACAGTATGCGGCTACCAGCGAGTTGTTCGCGCTGGGAGATACGAAAGATACTCTCTTCCGTCTCAAACAGATGCAAGATGTGAATCGGCCATTCCCTGTTCATGTCATCGAGCAGATGCTGGCGTTGCCCCACCGAAAAATGTGGTTTCACGGTCTCACGGTGGGCAAGATAGAACCCTTGCCAACCCTACGTTGGAACAGCAGCGGAGTTCACTTCTCATTGCAGTACCAGGAACCAGAAACCAGGAACCAGGAGCTACGAACCAGAGGAGACATCTTCAACAAACTTGCCCAGAACCCGTTCACAGCCAAAATAATCCCGGGCCACCTGGAGGGCGGCTCGGGCTTGACCCTCGTAGTCGGCTTCGGCCAATTCCAGGGCGGCTCTGGCCTCTTCGGCGGTCTCAAACGTGAGGAGACCGACGCCGCACGGAATGATGGACCGGAAGCCCGTATCCTGCACCACCACCGGCCGGCCGGCCGCCAGGTAGCACGCCGAACGGCAGCTGAACCAGCCCGTGCGCAGCGCCACGTACACGTTCTTGGCCGTCGAAATCTCCCCTCGGGACTCCCGGATGAACTGCTGGTATCGGGAAGGAGTCACCGTGGCCCCGGGTCCGTCGACCACGCGCCAACCGCAGGACGCGAGCCGATCCAGGGGGGCGCTCACTCCGCCCACGGCGACGCTCAGCCGGGGATGCACCTGCTGCGGCAAATCCATGAGCTTCTCGAACTCGGCCCCTTTGCTGCCATATTCCACGCCTTTGTAGATCAGCTTCCCCTTGAAGGCGTTCCAGGTCATGATGGTCGTCCAGGGCATGGCTTCCGAGGGCGGCACCGCCGCCAGGGGCTCCCAGAGATCCAGGACCATGGGCATGCGCGTGGTCTTCCAGTCATAGTGCAGCTTCGGAACGAGGCAGTCTGGATTGTGGATGTTCTCGGCGTAAGTGAAATGCTGGTCGTGGGCCTCGACACTCCGGCACCACCGGTCCACATTTTCCGACCATTCGAACCGCTCGCTCAGCATGATCTGGTTGTAGCCCGGGTCGGTGTCGAGGAACACCTTCACGCACCGGGGGGACAGCTCATCGGGAATCATGCAGGCGCCGCTCACGTTGAGGAAGATGTCCGCCGTCGCGGCAACCTCGTCGAAGGCCTTTCGACCCATACCGAAGCTCGTTTCGTGAAGGTGCAGATAGTGCCATCTTTCGGAGAGCTCGGGGGCGTATGACTTGAAGAAGTCGGCCAGGTAGGCGGCAGAATAGGATGCGTCCTCCGTGTAGGTCCTTTCAACGGGGTGATAGGGCCAGCTCCACGTGTCCTCGTGGTAATACACGTCGTGGCCCAGCCGGGCAAACCCGATCACATACTGCAGATAATCCCAGGCCACACCGCCCACCGGGTACAATCCGACCAGGCCCGTTACGATGATCCGAAGGCGCGATTTCCCCATTCAACGCTCCTGAGCTCTTCTGAGACTTTCCACACCGATTCCGACGCGGATGGACTATCCCATGATTCAAACCAGTAATCAAGAATGGCATGATCCAACCGTTCGGTGCTTTCATCGCTTCTGCGGCGGGTGTCTGTTGATGATGAGAGCGGCTTCGTGGAGCGACTCCGAAAAGGTCGGATGAGCGTGGATCGTGCGTGCCAGATCCGTCGAGGTCGCCTGAAGCTCCATGGCCAGGGTGCACTCCGCGATCAGCTCCGAGGCTCGAGGCCCCAGGATGTGGACGCCGAGGATGCGATCCGACTTCTCGTGGGCGATGATTTTGACGAATCCATCAGTTTCGCCCATGCAGACGGCACGGCCCACCCCCGAGAACGGAAACGTCCCGATGCGGTGGGGAATGGAGCGCTCCCTGACCTGTTCTTCGGTCAGTCCCACCGAGGCTACCTCGGGCGACGTGTAAACAATGGCGGGAAGGGCATCGTAGTTGACCTCCCCGGGAAGCCCGGCCATGCACTCGACGGCGGCCACCCCCTCGGCAGATGCCTTGTGAGCCAGCATGGGGCCGGCCACCAGGTCCCCCACCGCATAGATGGAGGGAACCGACGTCCTGAAGGCGGCATCGGTCACCACCTGCCCCGTCCGGAAGTCGACCCGGACCCCAACCTCTTCGAGACCCAGTCCCTGCGTCAGGGGCTTCCTTCCCACGGCGACCAGCAACCGTTCGAAGTCGGCGGACTTCTCCCCATCCTCCGCCTGCATTCTCACCCGCACCCCTTTGGCGGTGACCTCCGCCGCCGTCACCCTCGTGGAAAGTTGGAACTCCAATCCCTGCCTGCCCAGAATACGCTGCAGACTCCTTCCGACCTGGCCGTCCAGGGTGACGGCGATCTTCGACATCATTTCAATGATCGTCACCCTGGCGCCCAGTCGATTCCACACAGACCCGAGCTCGAGCCCGATGTAGCCGCCGCCGACGATGCCGAGCGTCCCGGGAATGGACTCGAAAGCCAGGGCCTCGGTGGAGCTCACGATCCGCGATCCATCGAAGGGAAGGCCGGGAACCTCCACGGGGGTGCTTCCCGTTGCGAGAAGGATGGTTTTCGTCCTGAGAAGCGCAGGCGACTCCGGCGCACCATGGCCGGGGGCACCCCGGACTTCGACCGCATCCGCGCCCCGGACCATCGCCCTGCCCCGAACCACATGAACGCCCTGTCCGTCGAGAAGTTTTCGGATGTGCTCGCTCAGCTCGCCCACAACCTTGTCCTTGCGTTGCATCATGGCTGCAAGGTCAACATTGATCTTGCCGGTCTTAAGGCCGTGGTCGGCAAATTGATGCCCGGCGAGGCTGTAGAGCTCCGTTGAATCGAGCAGGGCCTTGCTGGGGATACAGCCCTCGTTGAGGCAGACTCCTCCCGGTCTCCCCTCCTTCTCGACACAGGCCACTTTCATGCCGAGCTGAGCCGCCCGAACCGCAGCCACATATCCGCCGGGGCCTGCCCCGATGACGACCAGGTCAAAGAGCTCTTGCGATTCCATTCTCAGCACTCCCGCTTGCACTGGAGGACCCAATGCCGCATATGTCTTTATAGAAGCTGCATCTTGCGTCTCCAATGATTGGACGACTTCTCCCGGCCACACGGTCAGGCTCCCCCTGGCCCGCGCCACCCCCTGCCATCTCACGCAGGATGACCGCCTGGAGACTGCCCAAGAATTGTACCGTTCAGATGGCGATGAGCATGCGCTCAGGGTCTTCGATGCACTCCTTGATGCGTTTCAAGAAACCGACGGCCTCGCGTCCATCGATGATGCGGTGATCGTAGCTCAGGGCCACGTACATCATGGGACGCGCCACGATCTGGCCGTCCACGATCACGGGCCGATCTTCTATCTTGTGCATGCCCAAAATGCCGCTCTGAGGACTGTTGAGGATGGGAGTGCTCAGGAGCGAGCCGTAGACGCCTCCATTGCTGATGGTGAAGGTACCCCCTTCAAGGTCTGAAAGATCAAGCCGGTTCTCACTGATCTTCTTGACAAACCCTGCGATCGTCTCTTCGATTTCTGCGAAGCTCAGCCGATCCGCATGCCGGATCACGGGCACCACCAGCCCCCGCTCGGCGCCCACAGCCACCCCAATATGGGTGTAATGATGGATGACGATGTCCTTTCCCTCGATGAAAGCATTGACTTCAGGGTATTCCTGGAGAGCCTGGACTGAAGCTTTGACAAAGAAGGACATGAGTCCCAACCCGATCCCGTATTTCTTTTTGAACGATTCCTTGTACCGTGCCCTGATCTGCTGAACTCGACTCATGTCGATTTCATTGAAGGTCGTCAGCATGGCCGTGCTGCGGCGGGCCTCCAGCAGATGCTCGGCGATCCGCTGCCGAATGCGGCTCATGGGTTTGCGCGAAACGGGCTCCTCGACCCGGGGCAACTCTCTCCGGCCCGGTGAGACCGGTCCCTCTCGGGCTTCGTCGGCGGCAACAAGGCCTTCCTCGCTTTCACGCCTGCCCCGGGGACGTGCAGGCTCGGGAGGTTCTCCCATCTTCTCACGCTCCCGGGCTTCGACGACCAGGAGGACATCCCCTTTCGTCACCCTGCCCGCAGGTCCCGTGCCCTGGACCCCGAAGATATCCACTCCCCTCTCCGCAGCAAGTCGTCGAACAGACGGCGCAATATCCATTTCCTGTATCAACGCCCCCGGTTCAGCCCCTGGCTCCCGACGGGCTGGTGACGGCACGGCTGCAGCGGGCCGGGGTTCCGGTTCCGACGGCTCAGCCATTTTCCTTTCCGACTCCCGGGGCGGTTTTCTCTCAGGAGTTGACTCGACCTCGACCTCCGCTGCCCCCTCCGTATCGAGGAACCCCACCACCGCACCCACCGCGACCGTCTCACCCTCCGGAACCTGAATATGGAGGATCCCATCCTCCTCGGCGGCGATCTCGAGAGTGACCTTGTCGGTCTCGATGACGAAGAGTACGTCATCCTTTCGGACCTTCTCCCCGTCCTTCCTGTACCATTGAGCCAGCAGGGCTTCCTGCACCGATTCCCCCACTTCGGGGACTTTGATCTCGAGCTTCATGGCCGCTCCGGAATCCATGTTATAATTTAAAGTTACGGGTTTCAGCTCTAAGGTCCCAAATCAGACCACATTCATCCTGCGTCGATATGCCTTGGGATCGAAGGCCATGGCGAGGATCTCCGCCTGTTCGAGCTTGTGCACGCCATGGTAGCCCGTTGCGGGGCTCGGAGATGCCTTCCTTCCCACATAGCCCGGCTTACGGCCCGTCAGTTCCTCGATCCAATCCCGCACAAAGATCCAGGCCCCCATGTTCTGAGGCTCTTCCTGCACCCAAAGCCATTCACGAACGTCCGCGAAAGACTGGACAACTGCCTTGAAAGCCTCGTCGGGGCGTGGGTAGATTTGCTCCAGACGAAGGATGGCATGATCCGAATGTCCGTCAGCTTCGCGCTTCTCCGACAGCTCGTAGCAGATCTTCCCGGAGCAGAGCAGAACCCGCCGGAGGGAGCCGGTTGAGCCCTCATCCGGAAGGATCTCCCGGAAACGCCCCCGAGAAAGCTCTGAAAGGGACGATACCGCCCGCGGAAGGCGAAGCAGACTCTTGGGGGCCATGACGATGAGCGGCTTCCTGAATGGCTGCTTGATCTGCCGCCGCAGCAAATGGAAGTATTGGGCGGGTGTCGTCGGATAACAAACCTGCATATTGTTTCCGGCACACAATTGCAGAAAGCGTTCGAGCCGCGCGCTGGAATGCTCCGGCCCCTGCCCTTCGAGTGCGTG
>CAZEOY010000103.1:2871-9142 GCA_964513835.1 uncultured Syntrophobacteraceae bacterium | reverse complement strand
GCTGAAGCCCCTCAAGGAAAAGAAGGTGGAGATCAAGCAGAGCGGCCTGGTTATCGGCGGCGGCATCGCGGGCATGAACGCGGCACTGAACCTGGCCCAGCAGGGATACGACGTCGCCATCGTCGAAAAGGAAATGGAGCTCGGCGGTCTGGCTCGCAAGGTATCTCACACTATCGAGGGCCTTGAAGTTCAGCCGTACATCGACAAGCTCATTGCCGACGTCACGGCCAATGACAAGATCAAGGTCTTCACCAACGCCAAGGTCGCGCTTTTCAAGGGCTACAAGGGCAATTTCACGACCAAGGTGCTGACTCTGGCCGACCAGAAGGAGCACACCATCCAGCACGGTGTGGCCATCGTAGCCACAGGCGCCAAGGAATACCAGCCCAAGGAATTCGGATACGGCCAGGATGGTGTGATGACCCAGCTCGAGCTGGATCATCTCCTTCACAACAAGGTGGAGGGCAAGGAACCGTCCAAGTGGGAACGTGTGGTGATGATCCAGTGCGTGGGCTCCCGCAACGAAGAGAACCCCAACTGCAGCCGTATTTGCTGCCAGAGCGCCGTGAAGCACGCCCTTCAGATCAAGGAAATCAACCCCGAGACGGATGTCTACATTCTCTATCGCGACATGAGGATGTACGGCATGCTCGAAGATTACTACACCGAGGCGCGCCGCAAAGGGATCGTATTCTCGAGGTTTGACCTCGATCATGTGCCCGAAGTGAGTGGGAACGGAGCTGGGCTGGAAGTCACTTTCAAGGACCATGTGCTGCAGCGGCCCGTGAAGATGAAGGCCGATGTGGTAGTGCTGAGCGCCGCCACCCTGGCCGCCGAGACGGACGAGCTCGCAACGCAGCTCAAAGTGCCCCGCAACGCCTTCGGTTATTTCATCGAGGCTCACGCCAAGCTGCGCCCCGTGGATTTCTCCTCCGAGGGAATCTATCTCTGTGGTACGGCTCACGCGCCGAAACTCATCAGCGAGACCATCACCCAGTCTTTGGCGGCCGCTTCAAGGGCCACCTCGTTCCTGGCTGGCAAGTACTTGAGCGTTGGCGGTGCAGTGGCCCACGTGGATCAGTCCAAGTGTGCGGCTTGTCTGGTCTGCGTCATGAGCTGCCCTTACGGAGTGCCGCAGATCAACGAAAATAATGTGTCCGAGATCAACGAAGCCCTCTGCCAGGGATGCGGAGTCTGCGTTTCGGAGTGTCCAGCCAAGGTGATCCAACTGTCCCATTACGAAGACGACCAGGTATTGGAGAACGTTGAGGCCTTATTGGAAGGAGTCATGTAATGGAAGATTTTGAACCGATCATTGTTGCGTTTTGCTGCAGCTACTGAGCGTACTCCGCAGCGGACCTGGCAGGTTCCATGAGGTTGAGTTACCCGACCAATGTGCGGATTGTGAAGCTCCCCTGCAGCGGCCGAGTGGACATCATCCACTTGATGAAGGCGCTGGAGAATGGAGCGGACGGCGTTTACGTAGCGGGATGCCTGGAGGGCGACTGCCACTACCAGGTGGGAAATTTGAGGGCGAAGAAGCGAGTAGCCTACGTCAAGGAGGTTCTGGACAAGATCGGTGTGGGGAGCGAGCGTGTGGCCATGTACAACCTCTCCGCCGGGCAGGGCCCGAGGTTCGCCGAGATCGCTCGGGAGTTCACTGAGATCATTCGCAAGCTGGGGCCCAGTCCCCTGAAGACAGCCAAGAAGAAGGCCGCCTAGCGGCTCACGGAGGAAATTGCATGATCATCGCCAAAATGAAACCGATCGAGGAGATCATCGACACAGTCAAGGATCACAAGAAGGTCCTCGTGGCGGGCTGCGACGGCTGCGTGACCGTCTGCGAGGCGGGCGGCATGAAGGAGGCCCAGATCCTGGCTTCCGCTCTGCGCATGTATTTCAAGCAGGCGGGTCAGGACACGTTGGTGGACGAAATCAGCCTCACCCGTCAGTGCGACCACCCTTACGTGGACGGGGTCGCCGACACCGTCTCCCAGTATGATGCCGTGGTGTCCCTGGCCTGCGGCGCCGGAATCCAGTTCATGGCCGAGACCTACCGAGGCAAGCCCGTTCTTCCGGGTGTGAACACCTGTTTCATCGGCGTGACCGAAGCCAAGGGCGAGTGGACCGAGCGCTGCCAGGCGTGCGGCGACTGTCTTCTGGCCTCGACGGGCGGCATCTGCCCCATCGCCCGCTGCTCCAAGCGCATGTCCAACGGCCCCTGCGGGGGGTCGGCCAGCGGCAAATGCGAAGTGAGCAAGGAAACCGACTGCGGCTGGCATCTCATTTACGAAAGACTGAAAGAGCTGAACCAGCTGGATCGCTTCGAGAAGCCCATGGATCCCAAGGACTGGGCCAAGAGCCGTGACGGTGGACCGCGCAAGATCATCAAGGAGGTTTCGCAAATATGAGCACGAACGGAACCATGAGTCGACTGGAAAAAGTATTTAAAGCGGGCCATTTCGGCGTCACGTCCGAGTGCGGTCCGCCCCGCGACTGCAACGGGGCAGTGGTGGAAGAAAAGGCCAAAATGATTGGCGACTATGTGGACGCCATCAACGTGACGGACAACCAGACCGCCGTAGTGCGCATGTGCAGCCTGGCCTCCTGCATCCGCATCAAGCAGATGGGCCTCGAGCCGGTGCTTCAGATGGTGACCCGCGACCGTAACCGCATTGCGGCCCAGGCTGATATTTTGGGTGCGGCGTCCTTCGGCATCAATACCATGCTGTGTCTGACGGGCGACCACCAGAGTTTCGGAGACCATCCCAACGCCGCCAACGTGTTCGACCTGGACTCGACTCAGCTGTTGCAGACGGTGCGCCTCATGTGCGACGACGGGAAGCTCCTGAGCGGCCATGAAATGAAGGTCAAGCCCAACATCTTCGTGGGTGCCGCCGAAAACCCCTTCGCCGACCCGTTTGAGATCCGCGTTCCGCGCCTCGCCAAAAAGGTGGCGGCTGGAGCCAAGTTCATTCAGACCCAGTGCATCTACAACATGCCCAAGTTCAAACAATGGATGCAGGGCATCTGCGATCGGGGCCTCGATGAAAAGGTCTACATCATGGCCGGCCTTACCCCCATGAAGAGCGTCGGTATGGCCAAGTACATGAAGAACCGTGTTCCCGGCATGGATGTTCCCGACGACATCATCAAGCGCCTCCAGGGCGTCCCCAAGGAAAACCAGGCCGAGGAAGGCATCAAGATCCTCGTCGAGCAGGTCGAGGAGCTCAAAACGGTGAAGGGTGTCAAGGGATTCCACATCATGGCCATCGAGTGGGAGGAAAAGGTCCCCGAGATCGTTGAGCGTGCCGGCTTGTACCCGAGACCCAAGGTCGACTGAGTCCGCTGATTGACGTCGCCGCCGGCCGATAGAAGGCTCCTGGGGACGGCGATGTTCCCCTATCCCAGACTTGAGAAGTTCGAAAGCCGGGTCGCTGCAAGCCAGCGAGCCCGGCTTTTCCCGCTCCATGAACCGAATCCATCGGACCACACTGCGAGGCATCAGGCCTGTATACAGAGATTGTCTCGCCAAATCAGGGGCTGTTCGTTCCGAAAAGCCCAGCAGAGCCGGCGGCACATGACTGTACGATTCCCTCAAATCCCCTCTCGAGGGGGGGCCCCATGGACATGTGCCCCTGGATTGGCCGCAAGCACCGCTCAACTCCCCCCACGCACTTCCTTGATTGAGGTGTGGCAAAGATCCTTCAGGCTCTGCATAAGTCAACCCAGACTGGGCGCGCAATAGAAATTTCCGTCCGGTCGGCTATTGAGGGTCGAACCACAGGACGGTGAGCAGCGGAGTGGACACTCTGACGAGCGGTCTCCCCCAATCACCATGGACTGGCCGTGTTTGCCGTGTTGCCGTTGACACACAAGGCAGAATCGCCTAAGTTTTGGCCGCAATGGGTTGTTTCAACACCTCTCCTTTTATCACCGAGGGCTGCCAACGGGGAAGCGGTAGTGCCTGAGGTCAATAGGGCCGGTACCGCCGAGACAGGATCTCTGGTTGCGTTCACCTGTCGGGTTGACATTGAACACACTATGCAGAGAGGAGTGGAATATGGGGAACCTGAAGCCTATCCATGCCGCAGCGGCAAGAATTGTGTTTGCGGCGCTGCTGACGCTATATGTGCTCGCTGCTGCTTTCACGGCGACATTCGCTCAGGGCGGGGGCTCATGGGTGAGAGTGGGCACCGGGGACCATCCGGGCCAGGACGTGGACAGCTCTGAGGGTGCAGTACCGGACCCCAGGAAAGCCAGGACTGGATACACCGCATTCTGTTGGGACGGCATTCAGTACAACAACAAATATAACCCCGGCAGAGCATTCTGTACGTACAAGAATTTGCCTTTTGACAAGATTGCGGGCGGAACCAACATCGGAGTAATGTATAAGGGGGTCGGACCCGGGTCCCCGGCATCGGGACGACTGGTTTCGTTCATCAGCGGTCCGGACCCCGAGGGAATCACGCCGGTATACTATTTAGGTGGAGATGGTCAGCTTCATCACGTGCAGTCTACTTCCATTGCTGCCAAGTGGTTTGGCGCAGACTGGATCAGCCAGATTCGCTGGTGTGGGGACTCTCAACGGCGGATTCTTCCTCAGTGCAGGGGCGATTTCTCCCGTTTGCGTGGTTGTCCGATCACAGACCTCACGACCCAATTGCCTTGATCGGGTTCCATAGTCACATTCGATCCAAAGTCTGGACACGAGCAAACGGGCAGGCATCCTGCGCTTGTCTTCAGCAATACCCTTTTCTGGAGAGGCCTCCGGGAAATGGCTTGAAGACGTCCTTTCCATAATTGCTGCCTGCATCGATTGAAAGTTCAACCTGTGGCTCAAACGGACCCGCAACCAGTGGCGCCATCGAAGTCGATATCAGAAGCACCTGATTTTGCCCGCTACTTATTTGAGTTCCCGTTTTGAGACATCTACTCTCGTCCAGCCCTCGATCTCAAGTCCCGCGAAATTGCCGTGGTTGCGGCACTCACAGCGCTTGGTCATGCAGCTCCACAATTGAAGGTACACATTCATGGAGCTCTGAACGTCGACTGCACCCGCCAGGAAGTTGTCGAAGTCATGATGCAAATGGCGGTTTATGTTGGATTCCCAGTTGCGCTTAATGGACTGTTTACCGCGAAAGAGGTCTTCAAAGAGCGTGAGGGCTCAGGAATAAGGTAGCGGCACATCAAGCACTTCTGTGCGGGGTGCACTCCCGGAATCGTTGCAGGCGAAGCGGTTTCACCTTTCAGGGGTTCACCTTTCCGAAGCCAAGCCTGCATGAAACTTCAATCCTTTCATCCCTGACCAGGTCGTCCGGTCAGGGCTCGTGGTTCAGGTACCGAGCCGCAGGAGCAGGCGGGCATCGAGCGCCAGCGCGCCGTTGCCGTCGTCATTCAGAGTCACGGGGTTGAGGTCAAGCTCGGCGATCTGGGGAAAGCGGTGCATGAGCTGTGAGATCTGCACCAGAATGCGGGCCGCTGTCTCGATGTCCGCCTCGCGCATGCCGCGAAAGGCCCCGAGGATGCGCGCCCCCGAAAGTTCCCGGAGCATGCGCCGGGCGGCTTCCATTCCCACGGGAGCCAGCCGCACGCTCACTACTTTCAGGACCTTAACCATGATGCCTCCGAGGCCGGCCAGGACGGCCGGCCCGAAGGAGGCATCCCGCTTCCCTCCGATGATCAGCTCACGCGTTGAAAACACCATCTTCTGGAGCAGGACGCCCTCCACATCGAGGGCTAGACGGCTCAGCCTGTGCCAATGCTTTTCGAGCTCCTCCGGTCCCGCCACATTCAAAACAACGGCGCCTTTTTCGGACTTGTGGAGAAGGGACTGGCCGACGGCCTTGAAGGCACACCCCCCTTGCGCCTCTGAAGGGGGGAAATCAAAGACAGAATCCGGCATTGCCTGCCTGCTGCAATGCTATGGCAACCAGCGCGCCGAGCGCCACCGAGCGCCACGTCCCATTGGGGCACTGGCAACCAGCGACCAGCAACCAGTTTCCAGTCTCCCGACTCTCAGACCACTCCCCGATCCTTGAGTTCGGAGAGCCTGGCGCTTCCGAGCCCCAGGTATTTCTGGTAGATGTATTCGTTGTCGGCCCCGACGGGGCGGCAGACCCACTTGACACGGCCCGGCGTCGCGGTCATGGATTTGAACGTCGAGTTCTGGACCATCACCTCACCATAGTAGGGATCCTTCATGGTCACGAAGGTTCGCCGCTCCTTCCAGTGCTCGCGCTGGAGCACCTCGAGCGGGGTTTCGAGC
>CAZEOY010000103.1:0-2861 GCA_964513835.1 uncultured Syntrophobacteraceae bacterium | reverse complement strand
AGCCTTCCCGTCGCGACCGTCCCCTTCTTATCCGGCCGCTTGCTGTAGTCCGTGATCATCTGAAGGATCTCCTCCGAGGTATACTGAGTCGTGACTTTTTCGATCTCATGCTGGATCTTGGGCTGGTTCTCGGGGGTGAGCCGCTCCTTGATGGTGGGGAACATGTCCTTGAGGTCCGGCCGGTTCAACAACTCGCAAAGGGCCGACCAATTGGGATCCGTGAAACCGGAGATGAACGTGTAGCCATCCTTGCACTTCACATACGTATAGGGAAAGACGGCGTAATCGTAGTTTCCGGCCCGCGGCATCTGGTTGCCGGACATATGGTAGTACTGCATGGCGTAGTTCGAGATGGCGAGAAGCCCCTCGGGTGGAGAGCAGTCGATGAACTGGCCCTTTCCGGTTCTGCGCCGGTGAAACATGGCGCTCATGATCCCGAAGGCCGCCCAGGCGCCTCCCACGTACCAGCCCATCCAGTTGCCCTGCCGCAGCGGCCTCTTGAGCTCGTTGGGAACCTCCGGATCCAGCTCAGGCTCGCCCGTGATGGACATGATGATCCCCCGGGCCTGGTTCACGATGTCGTAGTCCGGCTGACCGGCGTGCTTTTCCGATTCCTCCCCGAACTGTCCGTAGGTGTGGGCGGCACAATGGACGAGGCCGGGGTTCACCTCGCGAAGGTCTCTGTAGCCCGCACCGAGGCTGTCGAGGAAGCCCGGCTTGTAGGTCTCGATGAGAACATCCGCATGGGTGGCCAGCCTCTTGAAAAGCCTGGCGCCTTCCTCGCTCCCGACATCCAGAGTGATATGACTCTTGTTGCGCCCCTCCACCAGGTAGGCGAGGCCCGTGTCCTGAACCATCATCCCATAGGGGCTCATCTTCCGGGCGACGTCACCCCCGGGGGGCTCGATCCGGATCACCTCGGCCCCCATTTCAGAGAGGATCGACGAGGCGAAGATGCCTGCAAAGCTTCCGCAGCTCGCATCGATCACGAGCATGTCATCCAGGGCTTCGGGTTTTTTGGTGATCTCATCGGGGTTCGTGTCCCGATGAGCCCAGCGGGCATATTCCCGGTTGATGGCCATGCCGACAATGTGCTCATCGGTCAAAATATCCTGTTCAAGGTCCGGGCCCTCGAGATCGTAGCCCGAGACTCCTGCATTTTTCTGGTCTGCCATGGTCTTACCTCCTTCTCTCGCGATCTACGGATACTTCACGCCACGTTTGCCGTCCCAGTCGGGGGGCGGACAGTGGGAGGGGATCTTAGGGTTCCACTTGAAGATGACCCCCTTCTCGGCCAGCTCGCTGACTCTCTCCGAGGAGAGCCCCAGGATCTTGGTGAGGACATACTCATTGTCCATGCCGATGGGACGCGCGGCCCACCGGAGCTTTCCCGGGGTTTCACTAAGCCGGGGCGGGTAGCAGGGCTCGGTCATTTCTCC
This sequence comes from uncultured Syntrophobacteraceae bacterium, assembly GCA_964513835.1. Taxonomy (GTDB): domain Bacteria; phylum Desulfobacterota; class Syntrophobacteria; order Syntrophobacterales; family Syntrophobacteraceae; genus JALOOX01. The sequence continues at coordinate 1,422 of CAZEOY010000103.1, read as the reverse complement.
GTAGAGCGCATCGTCGTAGGTCTGGACGCTCCCCCGCTCCCGGAAGTGCTCCCCATGGTAGACGTCTTTCACCTGGAGCACGCGGGAGGCGGCAAAGCCGTGGCGTGAAGCGAGATTTTCGATCTCCGAGGCCTTTTTCGCAGCGGCCCACGCGCCCACGGCTGCGAGAACTTCCCGGGCGGGCCCGTCGGGAAGGCGGTCCTCGGGGTTCGGGTACTTGGCAAAAAGCCCGGGAGCTTCCATGGCGGCGCAAAGGCCTTCGAACTCCTGGCGGCTGAAGGCAGCCAGCGCCACCCAACCGTCCGCGCAGTCGAAGAGGTCTGAGGGACATATGGCGAGGTCGCGGTTTCCGCTTCTCGGCCTGTCCTCACCCGTTTTCGATGCATAGAGCCAGGTCCAGTCGAGAAAACGGATGACGTTTTCAACCTGCGAGTAGTCGATGAACTGGCCCTCTCCCGTGCGCTCGCGGTAGTTCAGAGCGCCAAGGATGGCATTGGCGCACATGAGGGCCGTGATCCAGTCGGCGATCCACACCCCCGACTTGATGGGGCCCCGCCCCTCGAAGCCCGTGATGGGAGAAAGCGCCCCCATGCTCTGGGCCACCGCATCGTAGGAGGCCCTTCCTGTCCAGGGGCCCCAGGAGCCGTAGCCCGATACGTGGAGCTGAATGATGCGGGGGTTGATCTCCTTGAGCTCGGGATAGCTGATGCCCCACTCCTTCATGCGGCCCGGGGTGAGGTTGTCCACGACCACATCCGAGCGCTTCACAAGGTCCAGAAAGAGCTCTTTGGCCTGGGGATGCCCCAGGTGCATCCCGACCCAGTATTTGTTATGGTTCTGCTCCTGGAGCCCGGGGGAAAGGTTTTTCCAGAAATAAGCGAAAGGCGTCACGAACCGCATCTGCTCGCCCCTCTGGCCCTCGAACTTGATCACTTCGGCACCGAACTCGGCCAGGTAGTCGCAGGCCGCCGGACCGAGCACGACATAGCAGACTTCCAGGATTCGGATGCCTTTCAGCGGCTGGGGCTTGTCCAGCAGCGCTTCGGCGTCGAACAGCTGCTTCATGAATCCGTGGTACGATTCTTCATGATCCATGCATTACCTCCTCTCACTGTGAACGCGGAATAAGATGATGAACGGTTCAACTCCATAACCCAGGGTGGACCGGCAGCCACGTACCGGCGCCCCGTGGCGCCCGCACGGAAGCGCTCACCCCGACACTGTTGAACCGGCATTGAAAGCTCCCCCACGCTGCCGCGCCGACGGTAACAATCTTCGCGGCGGCTGCGGCCGGCTCCATCCTGGGCGTCGTGAGAGAGGAGGATACGATACCGCGCTCATCAGGACAAGAAGTACGATCAAGTCAGTCAGGGCAATCGCACGTCATAGCTCTGGACATTGTGGAGGAAGTGTGCCAAGCTA
>CAZEOY010000102.1:0-9152 GCA_964513835.1 uncultured Syntrophobacteraceae bacterium | reverse complement strand
GAAAACTCCACGGGCTGATCATTCGCGAGCCCGGAGCCCTGGACCTGCTCAGGAGCGTGGATGCTTTTGTCTTTGACAAGACAGGGACCGTAACCGAGGGAGTCTTTTCCCTGCGCAGGATTGTCGCTCCGTACGACGGAGAGCATGAAGTCCTGCAGCGGTTGGGTACAGTGGAGGCGTGCTCGGACCACCTCATTGCGCGGGAAGTCGTGCGACAATGCAGCCGAATGGGAATCGAGCTGACTGGCTGCCCGGGGTTCGAATCCTTTGCAGGAATGGGCGTCCGTGGGACAGTGGGTGGAGAGGAGGTCCTGGTCGGAAACCGTCGGCTCATGGCCGAGGGGAATCTTGTCATCCCGCAGGATCTGGAGGTTCAATCCCTCCAGCTGGAATCCCAGGGGATGAGCACGCCGTTTTTCGCCTGGAACGGCTCCGTGAGAGGATTCCTGTGCCTGGGAGACAAGGCCAGAAACGGCAGCAGGGAGGCGATCCGTACACTCCAGAACTCGGGAAAGAGGGTTTTCCTCATATCCGGCGATTCCATCGAAACGACACGATCCGTTTCGGCAGCCTTGGGCATCGGGGAATTCAGGGGCGGGATGCGCCCGTCGGACAAGGCGGAGTTTGTGGGCTCCCTGCAGCGCGAAGGAATGCGAGTCGCCATGGTGGGAGACGGAATCAATGATGCTCCCGCCCTCGCTGTGGCACAGGTTGCATTCACAGTGGGGAGCGGAGCCAATCTTCTGCGGGAGGTTTCTGCCATCACGCTTCTGAAAGGGAGCCTGTCCGGCATACTGGCTTCCATCGGCCTCTCCGAGCTTCATGCCAAGGTCGCCGGACAGAATCTCTTCCTGGCCTTCGCATACAACGTGCTGGCCATCCCGGTTGCCATGGCCGGCCTCCTGAACCCGATCGTTGCCGTCGCAGCCATGTTTCTCAGCAGTCTGACGGTCCTGGCCAACACACTCAGGATTCCCCGATTGACCCGTGCGGTTGAGCCTTTGTCGGACGGGTGACAGCGGCATGCTCATGTTTTTCCGCATGCTCGCGCCGGGTATCGCCGGATGATATCCAACGAATGATTGAACATCTCTGCGACAAACTCTATTATAGAAAAATCTTGTGCAGCCCTGCCGAGAGCCTTAACTATCCAACTTGATCGTGACCATGAGAAGATTTAACCGGCGTGGAAGAATGAACAATCAGCCAATCCGACTGCAAGAGGAACAGACCATGACTTACGATGTTGGAGTGGACGTTGGATCAGTGAGTATCAATTGCATGGTCATCGACCAGGACCGGAAGGTGGTTCTGGAGACTCCTTATCTGCGGCATTTTGGACTGTTTCATGAAGAAACTCATAACCTTCTGTCGCGCATGCTGGACCCTTCGCACTTTTCCGGAGCCCGGCAGATTCGATCCGTCACCTTCACGGGTGTCCACGGCGAACTGATGGCGGAAATCCTCGGTGCACCCTTCGAGGTTGAAACCATTGCGCAGGTCTTGGGAGTGACGCAGGTGATTCCGGGCGTCCGGTCCGTCATCAGCATAGGCGGACAGGATGCCGCCCTGTTCCAACTGTCACACGAAGGTGGGCAGTGGCACCTGGAGTCTTTCAATATGAACGGTCCGTGTGCATCGGGGACCGGCTCGTTCATCGATCAACAGGCCGAACGGCTCGCTCAATCGCTTTACGGCCCCGAATTCCACATGGATCAGGAGAAGCTCCAGCAGACTCTGGAGGACTTCATCGCGCTGGGTGCCCGGAGTACCTATCCTGCTCCCGTGGCGTGCCGCTGCACGGTCTTTACCAAGTCGGACATGATTCACCTGCAGAACAAGGGTGAGTCGCTGCCCAACATCATCGCCGGCCTGCATTACGGCAATGCGGCCAATTACGTCAGTACGATCGTGGCCAGTCGGGAGCTCGCCGAGCCCATTGTGTTCGTGGGGGGACTGGCGTCCAATCGTCTTCAGGTCAAGGCGTTTCAGCACTACTTTCCAGGAATTCAGGTGCCGGCCCACCACACTTCCCTGGGCGCCCTGGGCTGTGCAATTCAGGCCCAGGAGCAGGGCTGGACCAGCAGGTTTGACGTGTCACGGCTCAGACAATTGGGATCGAAGACTGCCTATTCCTTCCCAAAAGCGGAGCCCCTGGCCCTCCAGCTGACACGTTTCGATCCCGACAACCAGCTGTCTCCCTGGACCGCCAGGAAGAAGGGCGACATTTCGGCCTTCCTGGGCGTGGACATCGGGTCCACCTCCACCAAGTACGCCCTCATCGATGACGAGGGGGAGATCATTCATAAATGCTATGTCCCGACCCAGGGAAAACCCATCGAGGTGACTCAACGGCTCATTCGAACCCTGGTCTCGGAAGTCGGCAAGCGTATCCGGTTGCAGGCGATTGCGACGACGGGCTCGGGTCGCAACGTCGTGGGAGATTTCCTGGCGGCGGACCTGGTGATCGATGAAATCACCGCCCATGCTCGAGGCGCCGTGGCCATCGACCCGGAGATCGACACGGTTTTTGAGATCGGGGGCCAGGATTCCAAGTACATCCGCATCGACAAGACCCATCCCCTCGACTTCGACATGAACAAGGTTTGCGCCGCCGGCACCGGTAGTTTTCTCCACGAGCTGGCCAACAAGATGAGGATCAATATCGTCGGTGAGTTCCAGGACATCGCGCTCTCCGCGGCTTCACCCATTCATCTGGCCGAGCGCTGCACGGTCTTCATGGAATCCGATCTGGTGGGGTACGCCCAGAAGGGTGCATCGCGCCAGGATCTCATCGCCGGGCTCTGTTACGCCATTGTCTACAATTACCTGAACCGTGTGGTGGAGAAACGGTTTGTCGGACAGCGGGTGATGTTTCTGGGTGGCCCCTCCCTGAATCAGGGAATCGTCGCGGCCTTTGAGAAGGTGCTCAAACGGCCGATTCTCGTCCCCAAACATCGGGAGGTCTTGGGCGCCTTCGGCGCAGCGCTCGCCGCAAGGGAGCTGTTCCACAAGGAGGAGATTCCCGAGCAGGTCCGCGACCTGGAAGGCCTTGTCCAGACCCGGGTGGAATTCAGTGAAACGATTTGCAGGGCGGACAAAAAATGCCACAATGAATGCAAGCTCAAGATCTACACTTTTGGGGGCTCCAAGAGCATCTGGGGTGGGGATTGCGGGCGGTATGAGATCAGCCGCTACGACGGCACGCCGGAGGAGAACCATTTTCTCTATCGCCAGAAGCTTTTCGATGAGGCCCTCGATGAGGTCGGAGCCGCACGTCTCGAAGTGAGCCGCAGAGGCAGCACAACCCACCCTACGGTGGGAATCCCCCTCGGGCTTCATACTCTGGAATGGGGAGTCTTCTGGACCCATCTTCTCGGGGATTTGGGCTATCCGCTGCTCATCAGCCCCCGAACCAACAGCAAAGTGGTTCTGCGCGGCGTGGAAAGCATGACGGCTGAAACCTGTTTCCCCGTGAAGGTTTTTCACGGCCATGTCCACCATTTACTCGACCATGCCTCTCTGCTGTTCCTGCCGACCGTCATCAACATGCCCACACCGGACCTCAGTGAGAACGGCTTTTTCTGCCCCCTCGTCCAGAGCTCCCAGTACATGGTGCGGTCAGCCCTTCGGATTCCCGATTCCAGAATCATCAGGCCGGTGCTGCACATGAAGGACAGCCCCGAACATCTTTTTGAGCCGATCCGCCAGTCGTTCCCCAAGGAGTTGATGCCCTCCAGGAACGAGATCGAGCGAGCCGTAGGGAAAGCGTGGGAGAGGCAGATCCGGTTTCGCCAGGATCTCATACGGCGAGGAAGAGAGATTCTGGCCCAGACGCCACCGGATCAGGCAGTGTGGATTGTTTCGGGGCGACCCTACAATCTCTACGACGAACGCCTGAACCTGCAGCTCGGCAGACAGCTGGCAAAACTTGGCATCAAAGCGCTGCCCACTGATTTCCTGGACCTCGACAACGAAAGCTTGAGTGACTTTCCGCGCATGTACTGGGGTCTTGGAGCCAAAATACTGAGGGCAGCCAAGCAGATCGCCCGGAACCCCAACTGGTTTGGAATTCACCTGACCAATTTCAGCTGCGGGGCCGATTCGTTCATCGAACACTTCTACAGACACCTGCTGAAGGAAAAACCTTTCCTCATCCTCGAGCTGGACGAACATAGCGCCGTCGCGGGTATGCTCACACGCATCGAGGCCTATCAGAACGTCGTCAGCAACATTCAGAGGCGTGAGCGGGAGGTCGCCTTCGAGAGCAGAAAGCCATACGAGGTCTTATGCCAGTAATCTCTCCTGCACGCCTGCATGGAATGGTTCCCCTGTGTGAAAACGAATCCACGAAAAGGGAGGGTATGGATTCAGCGGCGTTCCACCGCCTCGGAGAAAGTGTCAAGCAATTTGATGTCTCGGGCCGCAGACTGCTCATCCCCGACATGGCCCATGCCGGCTCGAGGCTCATTGCCGCAAGCTTTCGAGCCGTCGGTGCCGATGCGGCCGTGATGGATACGTATCAGGGGCTGACCCTGGGCAGGGAATACACGTCGGGAAAAGAGTGCTTTCCCTGCCAGGTGACCCTGGGCGACATCCTGCATCACCTCGAGAACGAGCGGCAACGCCTGGGAAGTGCATTCTCCGCCGAACGCTACGTCTATTTCCTCCCCGAAGCCGACGGGCCCTGCCGTTTCGGCATGTACAACAAACTGCAGCGGCTGGTTCTGGACCGTTTCGACGCTTACCGGGGAGTCCCCATCGTTTACATCTCCACCAAGAACAATTATGCCACAGCCGACATTATCCCGCCCGGACGATCCTCGTACTTCAGGAAGTTGAGCTACGTGGCCATTATCATCGCGGACGTTCTGGACCGCATCACCTGGCGCGTCCGGCCCTACGAGAAGGAACCGGGAGCCACCGATGCCTTCATGAAGAGGGCGCTGGATCGCATGATCCGGGCCGTAGAATCCATGGGACCCGAAATCGATTTCAACAGTCTTTATGAGCGGGTGCGTGACATTGCGGCCCGGGCCCGAGCTCTGATGAAGCCCGGAGAACCCCGGCGCCCCAGGATCGGAATCATCGGCGAGATTTACCTCAGAAGTCATACGGACTCCAACCAGGACATCATTCGAAAGCTGGAAGCTCATGGAGCTGAGGTGGTCAACGCGTCGCTGGGCGAATGGATCAACTTCGTGAATGTCGAGTCCATTCGTAAAGTGGAGCATGAATGGAAGAAAGCATGGAGGGAGCGGAACCACAGCACCCTGCGGCAGGTGCTCCGGCAATGGATCGGGCTTCGGATCGAGAAATACTATCAGAAGTGGCGGCAGCACCAGGTATACAGGACCGTACTCGAGCACCTGGACATCCAGCCTGATCACAGCATCCGATCCGTGCACAAGCGCCTGGATCGCAACAGGATCTTTCACTTCGCCATAGGCACCGAAGCGGTGTTGAGCATTGGGGGTGCGCTGGAATACGTCCACCACGGCTTTGACGGAGTGGTGAACGTCTACCCCTTCACCTGCATGCCGAGCACGATCGCCACGTCGGTGCTCAGGCCGCTGCTCCATGAAATGCAGATCCCGTACCTCGACGCCCCTTATGATGGAGCCATTCAGCCCAACCGTGAAGTGGCGATACGCACTTTTATGTATCAGGCCAAACAACACAGGGAATCGAGCAGAAAGAGGAAAGGAACGGTAACACCCTGAGATGGCACAAACAGTCATGATCATCAACGCTGCGCACCCCGAAGAGTTTCGGGTCGCTCTGGTTGAAGGCCAGACCCTGGAGGGCTTCTTCATTGAGACAGCAAGTCGCGGCAAGGTCGTCGGAAACGTTTACAAAGGGATCATCGCTCATGTCCAGACCAGCCTTCAGGCCGCCTTCGTCAACTTCGGCATGGAGCGCAACGGCTTTCTGCCCTTCAGTGAGATTCATCCCGAGTATTATCGCCAGGATCTTCCGGAGCCCGTCCGCATCCAGGATGTGATCGAGACGGGCCAGGAGGTTCTGGTTCAGGTGGTGAAAGAAGAGGTCGGCAACAAGGGGGCTCTGCTCACAACCTACATTTCTCTGGCCGGGCGGGATGTTGTCCTGATGCCGGGGCAATCCCAGCGCGGCGTATCGAGGAAGATTGATGAAACCGAGCAAAGGGAGCATCTCAAGGAACTGGTTCGCAGTCTGACGATCCCCGATGAGATGGGAATCATCATCCGGACGGCCGCCCTGAACCGTACGAAAAGGGAGATCAGCAAGGACCTGAACAATCTGCTCAGGATTTGGGAAGAGGTGAAGAAAAAGGTCCAGGAGGCGACGGCCCCCGCGCTCATTTACAAGGAGCAGGATCTGGCCATCCGCGTCATTCGCGACTATTTCAGCTCGGACATCAAATCGATCCTGGTCGACGACCGGGAAGTTCACCGGCAGGTCAAGGAGTTCCTCCACATCATCAGCCCCCGGCACGAGCAGGCAGTGAAGCTCCACAAAGACGATGGTCCCATTTGCAGCAAGTATAATCTGGAAGAGCAGATCGAGCAGATTTTCCGCAAAAAGGTCCCCCTGAAGTCGGGTGGATACCTGCTCATCGATCAAACCGAAGCCCTTGTGGCCATTGACGTCAACTCCGGGCGCACCAACGGGGAGGGGGACCTCGAGGAGATGATTTTCAAGGTCAACATGGAAGCCGCCACCGAGATACCCCGCCAGCTGCGCCTGAGGGACCTCGGGGGTCTTGTGGTGATCGATTTCATCGACATGCGGGAGAACCGGCACACGAGGGATGTGGAAAGGCGAATCAAGGAGGAAGTCAAGAAAGACAAGGCCAAGATCACCCTGGGACGGATTTCGCGCTTCGGGCTCCTGGAGCTTTCCCGGCAGCACCTGGGGCTCAATATCCTGCGCGGCTCCTTCCGTGAATGCCCGATCTGCCAGGGGGCGGGGATCGTCCGATCGGACGAAGCGGCAGCCCTCGCGTACCTGCGGAAGATCTGGATGACACTCTCCCACAAAAAGATAGCCGTCGTCAAAGCCACCGTCGCACCTGAGGTGGCCAACTATTTGCTGAATCAGAAGCGCGGCGACATCGTCGGGTTGGAAGAAAGGTTCAAGGTTCCCATCGTTATCGAGGGGGCACCGGGCGTCCTGCCCAATTCAGGCCACCTCGAGTTCATCCCGCGGGAGGGATGAGTCGTGGAATCGCATCCTTTCTCGGTCAAACGATGACGTAGCGTTTGATGGTCTGAACGACTTCGTCGGGGTCGTCGAGAACGGTCACCAGATCCAAATCTCCCGGAGAGATGTAGTGGCTGGCGAGGAGCCTGTCCTTGAGCCAGCCCAGCATGCCTTTCCAATGGTCTTTTCCCACAAGGATCACCGGGAACGGTTTGATCCGGCGGGTTTGGATGAGGGTGAGGGCTTCGAAGATCTCGTCCAGGGTCCCAAAGCCGCCAGGCATCCCGATGTAAGCCTGAGCATACTTCACAAACATGACCTTGCGCACGAAAAAGTACTGGAAATCCAGACGCAGGTTGGAGTAGGCATTGGGCTCCTGCTCCAGGGGCAGCTCGATATTGAGCCCCACGGATTTGGCCCCTCCCTCTTTGGCGCCCCGGTTGCCCGCTTCCATGATTCCGGGGCCGCCTCCGGTGATGATGTGGTACCCGTTTTCCGCCAGCTTTCGGGCAATCGTAACCGTCTTTTCGTACGTTGCATCCCCCGGCCTCACACGCGCCGAACCGAAAATGGAAACAGCCGGATAAAGATCCGAGAGGGTCTCAAAGCCATCCACGAATTCAGCCAGAATCTTGAACAGTCGCCAAGAATCCTGGATCGTCAAAGCATCGATGATGTATTGCTTCTCGGTCATACCCCTGGCCTTCCCCATTCCATTGGTTTGATTTCTCATAAGCTCCCACCGTCGTTCAGTCCGTTTGAAGAGGTGCAAGTGTAGACCAGAATCCCTCAAAATCAAGCCATTTGCACTGTACTGACTCGGCCAATTCTCTCCTCACCTTGAGGGATGGTACGCTCCCTTTCTATATAAATATATGCCTCGCAGCCAGGCTACCATCCCCCGAGATCCTTTGTGATGTTCACAGTTGATTGGACCGGCTGCCACATGAACCGTTCAAAGGGTGCCACGGGCGAAGCGAAGCTTGCCCGAGTTCCTGGCAGACCCCGGAAGCAAGGGCTGGCAAAGCCTGATCTTTCCCACCTGCAGTTCGGACCCTTTGTCACGATTCGATTTGGATCACGAAGCTACCACCGAAAAACCCGGTGGTGAACGCCTTAAACGGGCGGCCCACCTGATGCCGGGCCTCCAAAGCCGAGCGACTCCCCCTGTGCCAAAATGATGGCATCAGCCATTGAATCACTTTGACAAATGGGCTATGAAGCCACATCATAGAATTGCAGCACTTGGGCAACAGCCATGATTGGCAAATCTTTTCAGAGCATGCGGGCGCATGCTCTGAGTATTATGGAGGCATTCACATATGGATATGAAGGACTTCGTCAGGGCAGCTCTGAAGAGAGTTGCGCGCAAGGTAAACGATGGATCTTTGGACGCCAAAGAGGAGGGCTACGATGATCGCGAGGAAATGCTTCTCGACTGGATCTGGATCGAACTCAAGGAAGAATCTCCGGACAAAGATGCCGTGATCAACATGGAGCTCGACGATCTCTACGAAGTCATCGAGAGCTCGGCAGAGATTTACGAAAATTATCAGATTCTTCTGGAGTCCATCCGCAGCGCCAATGAAGGCTGAGGAATCCTCAATCTGGTTAAGGGAAGCGCCCCGCCCGGGCGCTTTTTTCATTTGAAAACCTGTCGACGAGGGCAGCCATGATGGATTTGAGCGATCTGGTCCCCATTCATTTGCATCCGGGTAGAGAACGACGAGTGCTCCTGGGCCATCGTTGGGTGTTCAGCAATGAGATTGCCGAACCGCTCTCGGATTTTGAGCCCGGCAGCTGGGTTCGGGTCTATTCGAGCAAGGGCGTCGCCCTGGGGAGCGGCTACATCAACCCCAGGTCGTTGATTGCCGTACGCCTGGTCTGCTCGCCCGGAGAGAAGCCCACCCGGGATCATTTCAGAGGCCAGCTTTTGAAGGCGGCGACCTTTCGCGGCCAGAGGCTCT
>CAZEOY010000101.1:0-9169 GCA_964513835.1 uncultured Syntrophobacteraceae bacterium | reverse complement strand
AAAGGAGGTGTGGGCAAAACCACGGTGGCCATCAACCTGGCGCTCGCGCTGGCGAGGGAGGGGCGACGAGTGGGACTGCTGGATGCCGACGTCTACGGACCGAGCATCCCGGTGATGCTGAATCTCTCCGAGCGGCCGCGATCCGAATCGGGAATGCTGCTGCCCCTCAGAAAGTTCGAGCTGAGCGTCATGTCCTTCGGGTTCTTTCTGGGAGAGAGCCAGCCTCTCATCTGGCGGGGTCCATTGGTGGCCAAGACCATCCGGCAGTTCCTGGACGACGTGATGTGGGGAGGTCTGGACTATCTCGTTGTGGACCTTCCCCCGGGCACCGGCGACCCTTCCATCACCATCGCCCAGGCGATCCCCAGTGCGGTCGTGGTCATGGTCACGACCCCCCAGGAGGTGGCTTTGGCCGACGTCCGCAAAGCCATCGGGATGTTTCGGCAAATGGACGTCCGCATCTGCGGGCTGGTGGAGAACATGTCCTATTTCAGCTGCGGCCACTCCAGCGAGCGCATCGAGCTGTTCGGGTCGGGCGGCGGTGAAGCCCTGAGCCGCGAAACGGGGATTCCCCTCCTGGGGTCCATACCCCTCGACATCGAGCTCAGAAAGGGTGGTGACACGGGTGTCCCCCTCGTCATCGGCCTCCCCGAGTGCGAAACCAGCCGGGTATTCATGGAGATGGCCCGGAAGATCATGGCGGCTCTTTGATGAAGGGGTTTAGCGGTGGTTTTGCGAAAGCGAGAGGAACCCTGGGGAGTGTCCCTCTCCAGAGAGATCCCCCGCTGGCTAATTCACGACTCCCCATCCATCTCGTTGCGTCGCTATCCCCTTTCTTGGTTTTCCTGTCTCCACGATTTCCTGAACCCCCCGGTTCCCAACATCCGGAAACACCCTGACCGGGCCTTTCCACCCGTCCAACGGACTTCGGGGGGCATCCACCCCCCATTGCTCTTGATTTGAGAGTGACGTACCGCATGCGGTCGGGTGAGGTGTGTCAAACGAAGCTTGCCCCTGCATCACCACGCAACCACGGGCAAGCTCCGCTTGGCCCGTGCCCCCGTTCACTCGACGCTATCGGCGCGTCCGTCGTCCCCGCTCGAGGTCCCTGGGCGCCGTTTCCGCGGAAAAACCCGTCAATCTCACAGTCCGAGGCGTGCTGTTACTTGATGTACTCTCCTCATGGGCATCGGCCGATATGAACCCTTCCCTGCCCGAAAATCCGGATGATCCGGATTAAGATGACCACCATACTTTATCTCCATGTACACACCGCACCGGGAATGCTCAGAACTCTTTTCAGCCCGCAGGTGTATTGCACCAACCCCTTCCATGTGCTTCACTGGAATGCGGGTTCGACGGCAGTCCTCTCCCGCACGCAGCCTTCAAAAAGGTGGTTTGACGGCGCGGACTTCTCTGATTAAGGTGTCTTTGCGGGTTGAGCAGCCTTTGAGCGGCTGCGAGGAAATGCCAGGCGCTCACGAATTCGAATGGAGCCATGAAAGTCGCCTCTCAGAAACACCCTGAGCTGTCGCCTCAGACCGAGATCATTCTTAACAGCATCGCCGATGGGGTATTCACGGTGGATCTGGAGTGGAGAATCACGTTCTTCAACCGCGCCGCCGAGGCCATCACGGGGGTTCCTGCTTCTGAGGCGCTGGGGAAGCTTTGCTGTGAGGTGTTTCGGGCCAGTGTCTGCGAATCCACGTGCGTTCTGAAATTCAGCCTGGAAACCGGCAAGCCGGTCATCAACAAGCCCGTCGCCATCCTGAGGGCCGACGGCCGAGAGATCCCCATCAGTGTGAGCACCGCGCTGCTGAAGGATGAATCCGGCGAAGTGATCGGGGGTGTCGAGACTTTCCGGGACCTCAGCCTTGTGGAAAAGCTGCGGCGGGAAATCACGCGCCAGTATCAGTTTGGAGACATTATTTCCAAATCCACCGGAATGATGAAGCTGTTTGCCATCCTGCCCGAGGTGGCCCGCAGTGAAAGCACCGTTCTCATTCAAGGCGAGAGCGGCACGGGAAAGGAGCTCCTGGCTCGGGCGGTGCACAGTCTGAGTCCGCGGGTCAAGGGGCCCTTCGTGGCGGTGAACTGCGGTGCCCTGCCGGATGCGCTTCTCGAGTCGGAGCTCTTCGGCCATGTGGCCGGAGCGTTTACCGACGCCAAAAAGAATCGCCTGGGGCGCTTTGCCATGGCCGAAGGGGGAACGCTCTTTCTGGACGAAATCGGCGACATATCGCCCGCCCTGCAGGTTCGCCTGCTGAGAGTTCTGGAGGAGCGCGCCTACGAGCCCCTGGGGTCGTCCAGAACGGTCAAGGCCAATGTGCGCATCGTGACCGCCACCAACAGGGACCTGGCCGGTCTGGTCGAAGAGGGTACCTTCCGCAAGGATCTTTTCTATCGTATCAATGTGGTCAAACTGGATCTGCCGCCCCTGGCGCAAAGGAAAGAGGACATACCGCTCCTGGCCGAGCACTTCATTGATCGCTTGAACCGGCTGCAGAACAAGAATATCCTGGGACTCAGCCACGAGACCCTTGCCGTATTCATGGACCACGACTGGCCCGGCAATATCCGGGAGCTCGAAAACGTTCTCGAATACGCCTTCATTCTCTGCAGGGGAGGGCTCATCGAGCCGTCCTGCCTGCCCGAGCACCTCAGGGGTGAAGTCTCAGGGCACCGTGACCTTCGGGCTACGACCCTCAAAAACATCGAGAGGGAAGCCATCCTGGAGGCACTGGAGCGACATCGCTGGCGAAGAATGGCGACGGCCCGTGAGCTCGGCATCGACAAGAACACTCTGCGGCGCAAAATGATCAGGCATGGGCTCGTCGCTTCGCAAGGCGGGCCGGACCGCGGCGGGGATGAGGTTGATGAGGAGTGAGTCCCTTGAGTGGATCAGTGCCTCGGGGGTGAGAGATTCCGAATGGGACAACGGGAGCGTTGTGGCGCCTTTCCGTGCTTGAAGATCATCCTCATAGAGGTGGCCAATGGGATCTCGGCAGCCCTTGAGCCGGTGGATTGCTCTACGGTTTGCTCTGGTGGCCGCGCTTCCGCTGCTGGTGGTTTGTGCGTTGGTCTGGCTGATGATTGTCCCCGAGATGAACAGGGACATTGGTGTGCGTTACCAGGCCCTGGCACGCGCCATTGCCGGGCAGGTGGAGGCGCATCTGCTCGGCGCCCAGCGCGAATTGGGTGCGATTGGAAACTATATCGGCACTCAGGAAGTAAGTCCCCCACCCCGTTTCTTCAGCCTTCTGGATGTCCATGTCGGGTCGGGCGATGTGTTCGAGGCCATCTATGTGGCCGATATTCGGGACTCTATCCTTACGGTGGGGCTCTCCCCCATGCGCAGGGGAAATCGCGATGTCCTGCTGGGGCTGGATCTTTCACAGCGGTCGTTCCTGAAAGAAGTCAGGGGGAACGGGGGAGAGGTGTGGTCCGAGACCTTCCTGTCCACCGTGAGCGGCACCCTCGCGGTGGCACTGGCGATCCCTCTGGGGGAAAACGTTCTGATCGGCGAGATCGCCATCGACCGACTGTCGGAATTCATCAGCCACCTGCCCGCCGGACAAGGCGTTCTGACGACCATCATCGATCGCCGGGGCCGTATTATTGCCGACTCCCAGCGGGCTCTCGGTGGACAGATGCTCAGGCGAAACACGCTGGAGTTGGTGGCCGATACAAACGCCCATGCCGCCGCTATGCAGGAATTCGAACTGGAGGGAACACCCTATATCGGTGCGGTGGTGGATGTTTCGCGGGTTGGGTGGAAGGTGCTCGTGGCGCAATCGCACAGCGATGCATTTCGGCATCTCACCGACACTTTGTGGCTGCTTGGCGCCGGCCTGGTGATCGCCCTGCTTCTGTCGTTCGGGGCCGGGTGGGGTCTTTCGCGAGACATTTCTCATCGATTCGGTCGCTATATCGAACAGGCCCGCGCCATTGCCCATGGAAATTATGATGAGCCCTGGCCGGAATCGAAGACCCAGGAATTTGCTGATTTGGCAGAAAATCTTCAGCGGATGTGCCTGTCCATACGCGAGCGCGAACGAGCCCTGGCAGCCAGCGAAGCACGCTATCGTTCCGTGGTCAGCAACACCCCTGTGGCGATCTTTGAATTCGACCATGAGGGCAAGTTCACTCTCAGTGAAGGCCGCGGCCTTGGGGCGCTGGGCTTGAAGCCCGGCCAACTTGTCGGAGCATCGGTGTTCGACTTCTTCAGGCAGGAACCCGATGCGACCGAATTCGCGCGCCGAGCCCTGGCCGGAGAATCCTTGCAGTTCACGGCACGAGTCGGGCCGTCGATTTTTGAGATCTACTACAATCCCGTCATAGATCGTGACGAAGCGAAGACTTCCGTCATCGGAGTGGCGGTGGATATCAGCGAGCGCACTCGGCGTGAAGAAGAGCTTCGGCAGAGGACCGATGAGCTTACACGGTTCACCTATACCGTATCCCACGACTTGAAAACACCCTTGGTAACCATCCGATCTTTTGTGGGCTTCCTGGAACAGGATATGAAAAGACAGGATGACGAACGGGTGGCTAAAGATCTGGCGTACATCCGAAACGCGGCCGAGAAGATGAGTCGTCTCCTGGATGAGCTTCTGGAGCTTGCTCGCGTCGGGCGCAAGGTCAACCCTCCGGAGGAAATGACCTTGCAGGAGCTCGTGCAGGAGGCCCTGGATCTCCTGGCCGGCCGTCTAGTGGGACGGGAGGTGGCAGTGAAGGTCACACCGGAACCCATTCTGCTCCATGGAGATCGACCCCGTTTGCGAGAGGTGTTCCAGAATCTCCTGGACAACGCTGTAAAGTTCATGGGCGATCAGACTTCACCCGAAATCGAGGTCGGCGTCGAAGAGGCTGACCACCAGGTGGTCTTCTTTATTCGGGATAATGGAATGGGCATTGACCCGCGCTTCCGGGACAAGGTTTTCGATCTCTTCGAAAAGCTGGAGTCTCAGGGCCAGGGGAGTGGCATTGGACTGGCCCTGGTCAAGCGTATCATCGAGGTGCATGGAGGTCGAATCTGGGTGGATTCGAACGGTCCGGGACAGGGAACGACCTTCCGATTCACGCTGAGGGAAGCCAGGCGTGTGTCCCCGGGTGTGAGCCAGAGGTGACTGAACGTCCCAATCCTTCAATCGAGGTCACTGAGAGAAGGGAGAGCCGGCATGGAAACCATTTCGTCCGAAGAAGGCGTCGCTGTACGGATGCGGCTCTGGATAGCTGCCGCCCTCATCCTTTCCCTGCTGGGATGCGTGCGTCCCGACCCCATTCGCATCGGGTTTGTGGGCGGTACCTCGGGGCGGGTGGCTGATCTCGGCATCGCGGGACGCGATTCAGTCCAACTGGCCATTGAACGGTGCAACCAGGAAGGTGGCATCAACGGCCGCCCGGTGCAGCTCATCACGCGGGATGACGAGCAGAATCCCGAAAAGGCCGTACTCGTGGTGAAGGAGCTCATTGACCAGAGAGTGGTGGCCATCATCGGCCCCATGACCAGCTCCATGGGCACGATCCTGGTCCCCATCGCCAACGAGGCCGGAGTGCTTCTCATGAGTCCCACCGTGACCACGGAGGAGCTGTCGGGCAAAGACGACCACTTTTTCCGGGTGTCTTCCACAACACGGGAGTACGCAGCCCGGAGTGCCCGCTATCAGCTGAAAAGCGGTGCGATGCGGCGCGTTGCGGCTGTGTACGATCTGGGCAACCGGTCATTCACCGAAAACTGGCTCAGGAATTTTCAGTCAGTCTTCGTTGAGGGAGGGGGGCAGATCATCCGGGAGCTGGGATTCGAATCCGGAGGCGAAACCAATTACCTCCAGCTCGCCGGGGAGGTCCTGGCCGCTCAACCCGAGGGAGTGCTCATCGTAGCCAACTCCATGGATTCTGCAATCCTGTGCCAGCAATTCCGCAAGCTCGATGCGGAGATCCCCATCACCCTGGCCGACTGGGGAGCTACGGAGCGGTTGATCGAGCTGGGAGGAAGAGCGGTCGAGGGAGTGACCGTCGTGCAGACCTTCGACCGAAACTGCTCGGCACCGGCGTATCAAACCTTTCGAAAGCTCTACATGGAGCGGTTCCACAGGGAGCCGGGGTTTCCGGGTGTCTACTCGTACGATGCCGTGAGCGTGGTCCTGGAGGCGCTTCGGAAGCAGCAGCCCGGCCAGAGCCTCAAGGAAGTTGTGCTGGCCCGGCGGAGCTTCCAGGGCCTCCAGAATCCGTTCAGCTTCGATGCCTACGGGGACGTGCAGCGTCCTCAGGCCTCCATCAGCGTCGTGCGGAACGGCGATTTCGCCGTCCTGGAATAGCCCAGGCTGAGCGATACCGGGCCTTTCTTGGCTATTGGAAGGCCGACAGGGCGCGTGCCAGCGGTCTGAGGGCCTTTTCGACCACGAAGGTGGAGACGGCCCGGGTCGAGCCGGTGGATTTTCCGACGGTGGCCGCTTCCACGACGTTCCGCGTGCCGTCAAAGACATAAGAGAGGGTGAGTGCGAGGACCTGGGCTGGATTGTTTCGGTTCACCTGGACATTGCACGCTACGGACAGGGTTCCGCCGATTTTGCCCTTGCCCTTGGCCTTCATTTGAAGGGCTTTGTTGGTGTAGGTGATGACCGGCGCCTCAGGAAGCATGGTGGCTATTTCCGCTTCCATCTGCTGCAGGAGAGCGGTCAAGTCGACCGTGGCATTCCCCCGCTGATCATAAACGATGCTCCCGACGCCCCCCAGTGCTTCACTGGTGAACTCTCCCGATTCGATGGTGAGCGTATCGCTCACGTCTTTGTTCTTGAGCAGTTTCATATCGATGGTCAGATAGCCGGGAAGGGATCCTTTCAGGTTTGCTTTTCCAGTGATCTTCCATGAGCCGTCGAGTCCCGCGGCAAGAGCGGGGACACTGTAGAGGCAGAAACAGGCCAAGAACATCAGAGCAATTCTTTTCATTCAATTTCCCCCTTTTGATTTGTGTGTGAATCTGACTCAGTCGGAAGACCATTGATGGATAGCACTTCCGGACAGTTGATTGTCTATCGGAAGGAGGCTGTTTCTTCCCAAATGGAAAAGGAGGGTATGATGCGTGACCGATAGCCGAACCTCTGCAGGGGGTGTTATCGGATCGAACGAAATGCCCGGGACAGGATTCTGTCTCACCTGTGACGGGGAGTGCACCGAGCGGTGGTCATCAGACCTGTTGACGTCAGGTTCCCTCACCATCAGGGATAGGGTTGGGGCGAGAGGGTGGAGAGGGGGATGGGGTGCGTTCCCAATTCAAATCCCTTGGCGGTGGTTGTGGGGTGAAGGAGGACGGGGCCCGAGCAATAATTGGTCTTGACAACTTAACCAATATGGGCTAGCTTGTGGCCATGTGGAAACCGGTCAACGGGATCCTACAAACGGCGGTTTCTGAACGGAAACCAGGGCACAGGCACAGGGGTCGGGGTACGCGGCCCCAAACGGTGGCTCCCGAACCCCGTCCCACGAGGGGGGCTCGTACCATGCGACCGCCCTGTCGGCGAGACCCCGACGGGCGAACCGTTCGCCCCGCGAGGCGGTCCCTTCGGACTCACCCAGGCCACGGGAGACATGCAGGATGAAAGATCGAGGCTATTACGGAAGATTCGGGGGCGCTTTCATCCCCGAAGTCCTGTCGGCGACCTTCGACGAGCTCGTCGAGGCCTTTGAAAGCGCCAGGAGCGACCCCACGTTTTGGCAAACCTACGTGGACCTCATGTCCACGTACTCCTGCCGTCCCACGCCCCTCACCTTTGCCGAGAATCTGACGAACCATTTCGGAGGGGCGAAGATCTTCGTGAAGCGGGAGGATCTCAATCACACGGGGGCCCACAAGGCCAATAACGTCATGGGCCAGGGGCTGCTCGTCAAGCGCATGGGCAAGACCCGCGTCATTGCGGAGACGGGAGCCGGCCAGCACGGGGTGGCCACCGCCACCATGGCGGCCAAGTTCGGCTTCGCCTGCACCATCTACATGGGCGAAGTGGATGTGGAGCGCCAGCGCCCCAACGTGTTCTGGATGAAGCGGCTGGGGGCCGAGGTGATTCCGGTCCGGGAGGGCACGCGCATCCTGAAAGATGCCATCAACGAAGCCTTCCGCGACTGGGTGACCAACATGGACTCGACCCATTACGTGCTGGGCACGGCCTGCGGTCCCCATCCGTTCCCCAAGATGGTCTCTTACTTTCAGTCCATCATCGGCCAGGAAGCGCGCCGGCAGGTCCTGGAACGGGAAGGACGCCTGCCTTCACGGGTTTACGCCTGTGTCGGGGGAGGCTCCAATGCCCTTGGAATCTTCAGCGGATTCATGGACGACGCCGTCGAACTGGTGGGGGTCGAGGCCGGGGGCAGGGGGCTGGACTCGGGCCACCATGCCTCGCGGCTGTGCTCGACGGACGCCAGCGTGGGAGTGGCCCAGGGCTACAAGACCTTCTTTCTCCAGGACGACGACGGGCAGATGCGGGAGACTCACAGCGTGGCTGCCGGCCTCGACTATGTCGGAGTTTCCCCCATCCTTTCATCTTACAGGGAATCGGGCCGCATTCGGTTTGAAGCGGCAACAGACCGGGAAGTCATCGATGCCGTGGCCATGACCATCCGCAAAGAGGGCCTCATTCCCGCTCTGGAGTCGGCCCATGCCTTTGCACAGGCTTTCAAGGAAGCGCCCAGGCTCTCCCGGGATGACATCCTCGTGGTCAATCAGTCGGGACGGGGCGACAAGGACATCTTCACGGTGGCCGATGCCTTCGAGGATCCCGAGTGGCAGCAATTTATCATTGCCAAAGCGGAGAAGTACCGTGCTTGAGAATATCCTGCGCAAGAGGCTTAAGGAGAAAGACATCCTGCTCATGACCCATATCGTGCTGGGTTATCCCAGTTTCGAGGCCTCAGTCCGCATTGTCGAGGCCATGGTCAAGGCCGGTGTGGATCTCATGGAACTGCAGATTCCCTTTTCCGAGCCCATCGCTGACGGACCGGTCATCCTGCGCGCAAACCAGGAGGCGCTGAGCCGGGGGGCCACCGTCGGGCGCTGCATGGAATTCGGCGGGGAAGTGAGTCGCGCTTTCGACATCCCGTTTCTTTTCATGACCTACTACAACATCGGGTTCAAATACGGGGTGGATCGATTTGCGGAGGATTCGGCCCGGGC
>CAZEOY010000100.1:1207-9174 GCA_964513835.1 uncultured Syntrophobacteraceae bacterium | reverse complement strand
CTCTTCAAGTCGTGAATAGAGATCAGCACTTCGCTGTCCCTGTCCCTCGGAGTTTTGAACGCGCCGCTCGAGGGAGTAAACCCTGTCGTAGAGCATGCTGATGCTCTGCTGCAAAGTGGATGTTTCCTGAGTGGAAGCGCAACCCGAGCAAACCCAGGCAACGGTCACGCACAAGAGCAGGGATTTCCCCCCACACTCGAGCCATCTTTTCATGAGTGCCCCTCTTCCTCGTGGCGAAAACACATGAACCGTCCTCCCCCCACGGTATATCTCGCCATGATCCGAATCTCATGTCGATTTGAGATGACCGAACTCTCCGTTCGGTCATCTTGCCGAGAGGACGGACAGAATGACCATCAATTGTTGAGCACGAAATGCGCCCTGCGGTTGCGGGCCCATGACGCCTCATCCTGCCCCGTAGCCAACGGACGTTCTTCCCCATAACTGACGGCATTGAGATTCTGGGTGCTCATCCCGGAATTGGCCAGGTACTGCATGGCACTGTTGGCACGCCTTTCTCCAAGCGCCAGATTATACTCGTTCGTTCCCCTATCATCGCAGTGCCCCTCAACAGTGACACGAACCTTCGGATACCGTTTGAGGAACTGAATCTTGTCATCCAAAATCTTCTTGGCAGGCTCCGTCAGCACGTAAGAATCATAATCAAAAAAGATATCCTCATTCTCGAACCGCTGAGCCTTGCTCATAAATTCCTGTCGTTCGGCTTCGGTATTGAGTCCAAGCTCTCGCCAGCGGGCATCATCAGCCCCCAAGGCGCCGCCGGATCCCATACCGCCCATGTCGCCTGTTCCAAAGCCAGCCTGGCCCATCCCCTGCTGGGGCGGCACTTTCTTCTTCGAACAGGCCATAAGCCCCACTGCCAGACCCACCATGAGGATCACCCGCAAAGCCCTATCGAACCATACGTTCATCTTTTCCTCCCTGTCCATCCCCAATGAGCAGTGTTTTCGAATCTTCCATGAATCTTTACAGGTGAGCAACCTGCCGGAACCCGCATATCTAGCGTCCCCCCATTCGAGGCGACCAATCCGGCATTTCCTGACCTCCACCCCGGGTGATTCGCCGAACGCCGGTTCCATTACTCAGCATCACCCAAACAGCCGACCCCCCCTGCCGCGTCGAGCTGAAAGCCAGCATGCGACCGTCGGGAGACCATGTGGGCGACTCGTTGTCACCTTCCCCGCGGGTCAGTTGACGGACTTCTCCTCCCTCCGGACGCACGATGAAAATGTTGTGCCTCCCTCCGCTCATTCCGCTGAAAGCGATCCAGTCACCCTTGGGCGACCAACTGGGCGAGGTGTTATAGTTGCCGCTGAATGTGATTCTGCGCTTCTGACCGCTCGCAACATCCATCACATAGATCTGGGGATTGCCCGGCTCATTGGAGACGTAAGCCAGTTTTCGCCCATCAGGCGACCAAGTGGGGGACACGTTGATGCCCCAACTCTGAACCAGCCGCTGCATGAGCTCACCAGAAGAACCCACCAGGTAAATGTCGGGATTCCCCCCCTTGGACAGAGTGACTGCCAACTGATTGGTGCCCGGCCTCCAGGCCGGCGCGATGTTGATGCCTGGAAACCCCGCGATCAGGCGCTGCCCCCCCGTCATGAGATTGGATGCATAGATCTTCGCATTCCCGTCTTTGTAGCTCACGTAAGCAAGCTGGGTTCCATCGGAGCTCCATGCCGGAGAGAGTGCGAGACTCTGATCCCGGGTGACCGGCACCGGGTTGCCTCCGTCGAAGTCGGCAACGAAAATCTCCTTGTTCTTTCCCTGGACCTGAACGTAGGCGATCTTGGTATCGAAAACGCCCCGCTCGCCCGTAATGGCCATGATGATCTCGTCAGCCAGACGATGGACCATGGGGCGCCAGTTTCGTGTCTCGCCATCGTAAACCTTGCCGATAACCATTCGACCGCCCACCACATCGAACAGCCGGGCCTCCATCCTGAGAGCAGGACCTTGAACCTGGTAAGACGCGCGCACGAGAAATTCCGCTCCAAACCGCTTCCAATCGGGGAATCGAATTTCCCCTGCCGTCACTCCCATGGACTGCGGATCTTCCAGAAAGCCTTTAGGATCGAGAGGCTGGAACAAACCCGAATAATCCAGATCGCTGCTCAACAGCTCTCCCATCTCCCTGGCGAGCTGCGGTTGCTCAGCCGTCAGGAACTTGAAGTCGGGAACGGCGATGGGGATGCGCTGAAATCCGGGCTTGGTGATATCGATTTCGATTTTCTGAGCCTGAACCGGCAGCTGCAGGAGACCCAGCGAGAACAGGACGAGCCAGAACAGGAAATGTCCGCTGCATGTCTGCAGTCTTACAGGCATTGCAAAAACCCTCCGAACCTCGAAGCCCTTCACGTCAGGACAAGCCCTCAGGGCTGAACCGAATGCCGATCTCCACTCTTGGATAGCTGATCACCTGAGGCAGCGGCGGTAACGGGGCGGATTTCCGAACAGCCCGAACAGCAGATTCATCGAAAATGGCGTTGCCGGATGTCTTCTCCACCCGTAAATCAACGATGCTGCCATCCCGGTTGACGACCACCATGAGCCGCGTTTCAAGTCCCTGAGCCTTGATAGCCTCGGAAAACACCCAGTTCCGGCTGATGGTCTCCTTGACACGGTCTCCATAGAACCCCAGAAGCGATGAAGCCACGCGGCCACCGTCCCCTCCGCTGCTTCCCGCACCGCCAGCCCCTTTACCGGCACCCTCAGCCACTCCTTTGGGAGCCCCCTCCGGCTCCCCCCGTTCAACACCTTCGCGAGAGCCCTTGGCGGGACCTTCCTTCAAAGACTTCGGATTCCGCTCCCCGTCCCGTTCCGATACCGCAGCCAATTGAGCGCCCTTGGCCGAAGCCTCGGGTTGAGCCTGTGCTGCAGCCTTGGGTTGAGCCTTGGGCTTGGGGATGAGCTTCTCCAAATCCTTGTCGATGGATGCCACGTTCTGCGGTTTTTCTGGAAGCTTCGGCACATCGGGAGCGTCGAGCTTTTTGAGCTCAGCCTGGGGCTTCACCGTCGCCTCATTCACCTGAAGACGCTTGACGGGAACGAACGGCGTTGTCTTGCTCAGTGGCGACGACGTCGATTTGGACGTCTCGGGGCCCCTGAAACCCTCTCCGGTCGCATTGCTGGAACCCTTTTGGACGGGTGCCGGACCCAGCCCGATGTCCTGAAGGCTGACCAGGTTCACGGTGGTGACAGCTCCCTGAAAACCCTTTCTGGACATCCCCCAGCCTCCCATCATTGCACTGCTGAACACCAGTGCATGGACCAGAATGGAGACCCAGAATCCCTTGAAAAGATCCCGCCGGGGTAACTGCTGATCTAAATAGGCCAGAGATTCCATTTTCTCGATCCTCGATAAGCTTTCGAAATCTCCTGAGGGCTCTTCATATCTGTAATATTCAGCCATCTGACGATGGGGAGTCACTTTAGCACAGGCCAACTGAAATACAAAGGAATTCGCGGATCAGTCTCGAATGGGCCATACACCCCCAACTCGTGAATATCTCATGCATTTATCTCTTGGAGCCCTTGGCCGCGGGTTCGCGCGGAGGCTCTGTCACCATCCCGATCTGGTCGATCCCCGCCAGGCGAATAGACGACATGACTCGCATCACGTACCCGTAGGGAACCGATTCATCGGCGCGCAAAAAGACACCGCGCTGAGGCTGCTGATTCTGAACCATGGCCAGAAGCTTCTCACCCAGCACATCGAGATTGACCGGATAGTCATTGATGAAAATGTTCTGATCCTTCCGAACCGTGACCACCAGCCGCTCCTCTTCCGATGGTATGGCCGGGGCTGAGGATTCCGGAAGCTTGACATCGATTCCCTGAGTCATCATGGGGGCCGTCACCATGAAGATGATGAGCAGCACCAGCATGACGTCCACAAAAGGAGTCACGTTGATCTCCGAAAGCATCTGACGTGAAGAGCCATTGTTTCCGCCGACCTGCATTCCCATGGGATCCCTTCCCCCAGACTACTCCTGTAAGGCAGCCAATCGCTGCGCCTCGACCACCGGCTCGTCCTGTTTCCCCTTTCGCATGAGATCCCTTTTTAACATGTTGAGATAGTCTGCCGAAAAGTGACTCATTTCATTCTCGACGACCCGGATCCGATTGGAAAAATGGTTGTAAGCGACAACGGCGGGAATGGCGGCGGCAAGCCCCATGGCCGTGGCAACGAGAGCCTCGGAGATTCCGGGGGCCACGACAGCCAGGTTCGCCGCGCCTTTGATGCCGATCTCCTGAAAACTGGTCATGATTCCCCAAACGGTTCCGAAGAGCCCGATGAAAGGCGCCGTACTCCCCGTGGTTGCCAGCAACGGAAGGAACCGCTCGAAGCGCTGCCGCTCCGAAGTGGTCGCCCCCACGATCGCCCGTTCCACGTTTTCCAGCAGAACCTCAGGGTTCACTCTGACGTCCTGAAGACTCTTGGTCTCGAGCGATTTCCCCAACCGATTCAACTCGGCATAGCCCACCCGAAAGATCTGAGCCAGATGACTGTCTTCCAGATTCTGAGTGTCTCGGTAAAGAACCGCATAGCTCCTGCGCTGTCTGAACAGCTCGATGAACTGATCCGACTCGTTCCGCGCCCGCCTCAACAGCAGATACTTCATCACTATGATACACCAGCACGCACACGAAAGACCGAGCAGCATGAGCATGATGAACTTCACCATGGGACCGGCGTGCAGCATCATGTCCAAGACGCCGTTCCCTCCCCTACTGTAGGGGGCTCCCGCGGTCTCAGCCGCATAAGCCCACGAAACAAACAGGTTCAGTAGCATAGGTAATCCTTGTTCAACCTCCATGATCATTCAGGGCCATGACCATTGCCGGAAGCGCTTTTCCCGCCGGTTCTGCAATATGCAGGTCGATGTAGACCGAGGGCAGCTCAATCGTCTGAGGATCCACGACGATGATGACCGCCCCCCCTCGCTTGGCCAGGAAAGGAAGGTGCGATGCCGGAGCCACCGCCGCCGATGTGCCGATCACCAGCATGACATCGCAGTTGCGAACTGCTTCCACCGCTCCTGCGTAGGCCTCTTGGGGGATCTGCTCCCCGAAGAACACAAACTCGGGTCGCATGGCGCTTCCGCAGCTGCAAACCACAGGTTCTTCGCCCAGATCGACCGACTCCCGAGACAGCTTGCCCCCACACTCATCGCAGCGCAAAGCTCGCCCATGGCCGTGAAACTCGATGACCCTGCGGCTTCCCGCCTTCTGGTGAAGACTGTCCACATTCTGGGTGATCACCACCTTCAACAAATCCAGCTCTTCGAGTCGAGCCAACGCCAGGTGGGCCGGGTTGGGCCGGGCCGCTCCCAGCAAAGCATCCATCTCCAGGAGCATCTTCCACACCTTTTTCGGGTTGGCTCTGAAGGCGCTGATGTGACCGTATTCCATGGGCTCGTACCGCGACCACAGCCCATTCTCGCTTCTGAAGTCGGGAATGCCGCTTTCTACCGAAATCCCGGCGCCGGTGAGCGCCACCGTTGACCGTCCCTCGGCCACCAATCGAGCTGCTTTTCTGACTTCATTCATCATTTGTCGACGACAGTTAAACTCTTTGAATTTTTTTAATGCCTTAGATTGGGGGTATCGTAAATCCCTCCCTGATGGATGTCAAGTTGTTTGGTACTCCGCCCAGAGAAGCATTGTTTCAACGCTTGAATAGAATACGAGGCAGGATATCAGCACCCCAATGAAGAAACAACCTGGAATAGTGGAAAACGAGGCAACCTAGGGATATGGTCAGCTTAATTCAAACATCGACATTGTAAGACAACCCTATTTTGCTATCTTCAGATTTTGTCCTATTTTGACTTTAGTATCCGTCAAATTGTTCCATGTCTTCAGCTCCGATGCACTCACATTATAACGCGATGCAATGCTCGTAAGTGTTTCTCCCTTGCTGACCTTGTGATAAGAGAAAGATGGCTTATAGCTGGACTTTAGAGCCTCCACTCGATCCTGGAATTCCTTGCCCTTCCCGGCGGGCACCTTGAACGTGTGGGTTCCCGCAGGGATCTCATCAGCAATGTAGGACGGATTCAATCCTTTGAATTGGCGAAACGTGACCCCGGCAGCCTCGGCCAACATCAGCAGGGGGAGCGGCTCGGGCAGGTTCATGGACACACGATCCAGATTCTGAACCGAATACCCCGCGCCCTTGGGCAACGAATACCCATAACGATCCGGATGCTGCAGAATTTCCTTTATCGCCAGAATCCTGAAAATATAACGCTCCGTCTCGAGGGGCAGCTTGAGCGAATAATAGTCGCTCACTTTCTGCTTTCTCATCTCTTCAGTGACCCGGTTTTCACCGCAATTGTAGGCTGCAATGGCGAGAGCCCAGTTCTGGAACATGTCGCGAAGATCCTTCAGGTACTTGAAGGCACTCAAGGTTGAAAGATCAAAATCGTGGCGTTCGTCCACCTTTCCACTCTGGTTCAGCCCATATCGGCTGCCCGTGCTCGCGATGAACTGCCAGGGCCCTTTGGCACCGGCGGGGGATGCCGCCGATGCCATCAGGTCGCTCTCGGCCACGGCCACATACTTCAGATCGTCAGGGAGCTTGTTCTCTGCCAGCAGCTTTTCGAGCCAGGGGAAATATCGCTCCTTGCGCTTCAGCCAGAGATAAACCTGAGCGTGGCTGTATACAACGATGGTGAACTCCCTGTCGAACCGCTCACGCACATCCTCTATGTGGATGGGGACGGCCTCTCCACAGAGCTCCATCCTGGAAGGCGGTGGATAGTACGGTATGGGAAAACCACCCGGTTCGGGCGCCACGGCCTGAGCCATCGCGCCCGCTCCACAAATCCAGATGCCAATCAGAGCGACTGCCGAGACCAGCCATTTTTCCCTTTTTCGGTTTCTCATGCCATGCCTCCCATCTCCTCCAGCCCCCCCGGGGGGGGGATGCACAGAAGTCAGAGATCGGAAATCAGAAATCAGAAGCCTGAAACCTGAGACCTGTTCTCCAGAACCCCCAGGGTCAAACCGTTTCCAGCGAACTGAAAAAGAACGCGATTTCCGTCTGGGCCGTTGCGGGACCATCCGATCCATGAACAACATTCTTCTCGATGTCCGTTGCGAAATCATGGCGGATGGTGCCGGGTGCCGCTTCTTTGAAATTGGTGGCCCCCATGAGATCGCGGTTCTTCTGAATCACACCGTCGCCTTCCAGGACCATGACCACGACGGGCCCGGAAGACATGAATTCCGTCAGGGTATCGAAAAACGGACGCTCCCGGTGGACGGCATAGAACGCCTGAGCCTGCTCCCTCGACAAGTGGAGCATCTTCATCGCAGCAATACGAATCCCCGCCTGCTCAAAACGTTTGATAACTTCCCCAATGAGTGCTCTTCTCACTCCGTCAGGATTGATGATGGAAAGAGTCCGCTCCATATTCCATTCCTCCTCATCCGTTCAGTGGTTGCCTCCCAATGAGACACCCTCTGATGCCTGTTCTCCCAGGAAATGTCAAACGCCATTTCACCTGTCTCCACAGCCTCGGGCACCGACCTCCAGCCGGAGCAAAAAAAAGGGCCTCTCCCAAAGGGGCCCATGAGCCTTACGGCCTTGATGCTCGAATTTCACTGAACCTTTTCCAGTATGAGAGCCTGGAGCCCTCATGCCGCCTCCGACCTCCCTCTAACGAGCCACGCTTCACTTCCGTACGTGGCACTCCCCACAAGTGATCGGGCCGCTCTTGAGGCTTTGTTGCCACATGCCCTCATGACAGCCCTTGCACTGAGCGTGGAACGCTTTCTCGAGAGGCAGCTTTTTCGACTGAACCTTTCGATCGTGGCAAATGGAGCAGGACTGAGCCTTGTCATCCCCTCCGCGGTTGTTTCCAAATTCATCGTAGTCGTGATGGCAGCGGATGCACTCCAGATTCACCGTGTGCTTGTCGTGGTTGAAC
>CAZEOY010000100.1:857-1197 GCA_964513835.1 uncultured Syntrophobacteraceae bacterium | reverse complement strand
CATAACCATCATGGGGTCCTGAGACCAGACCAGAGGAACCAGAGACAACACACCAACCACGACCAGTGCCAACACAACGTTTCCACGCTTCATGAACGCCCCCTCCCCGGTCTATGCTGCAATCTCGGTCAGAGCAACCATGGCTCCACTCAACGCCTTGCCGTTGCTCCTGCAGGATTCACTGCTCCAACTCCCCCGTCAAAAAGAGCCCTTCGCCCCCGCCTTCCTTCCCCAGGAGTCATGGGCCCCCGTTTTCCCGGCAGGCTATTCCTCTCCGCCCGCCTCCTCCTCTTCGTCCTCATCCCTGGGCTGGAATTTCTCCGGAATGATCATGGATTCG
>CAZEOY010000100.1:0-847 GCA_964513835.1 uncultured Syntrophobacteraceae bacterium | reverse complement strand
CGCAGATGATTTCCTTGAAAGACATGACCTTGACACCCAGATTGTACTCCTTGTCGAGATCCCTGATCTGGTCAAAGCAGTTGTGGCAGGGCACAATGACGATCTTGGCGCCCGTCGCTTTGATCTGCTCGGCCTTGATCTTTCCGGAGATCATCCGCCGCTTCTTGAACTCAGGTCCCATGGGAATATACCCCCCGCCGCCCCCGCAGCAGTGATTCAGATCCTTGCTGGGGCTCATGTCCCTAAAGTCCTTGCACAACAGCCGCGTCAAAGCCCGTCCCTCTTCCCACAGCCCCCCATTCCTCGAAACATTGCAGGGATCCTGGTAGGTGACGGGCTCCTCAATCATCTTATCCGGATCGATCTTGATGCGACCGTCCCGCACATACTCGTAGAACACCTTGACCGAATGCACCACATTAACCGGAGGCTTCCCGTCCTGATACCCCAGAAAATACGGCCCTTCATATTTGGCCGAACGATAGGCATGGCCGCACTCGGTGATGAGAATGTTCTGCACCCCGAGCTCGATGGCCTTGTCGTACACGTTCTTGACCACCTGGCCCGCCAGAGCCCGATCTCCCGCAAACATGGCGAGATTGGTGCAATCCCAGCCGAAGGACGGCATGGTCCAGTCCTCTTCGGCAACCGTGAAGATCTTCGCGGCCATGGCGATATCCTGGGGATAGTACATGGGCTCGCGCGCATTGACGGTGTACATGTACTTGGCGCCCGGCTTGTCGATGGGGATGGTGAGACCCGCGATTTCCTCCCCCGTTTCCTCTTCCATCCATGAACACGTATCAACGAAGTCCTCTGTGGCCATCGCCATCTGATTCCCGGTTTC
>CAZEOY010000099.1:0-9176 GCA_964513835.1 uncultured Syntrophobacteraceae bacterium | reverse complement strand
AGGTCACCTGCGGGGAGGCTTCCGACAAAATCCACGTTGAAGCCCTGGGCCGTCAGATCCACGTAAAGATCCTTGCGGTAGGACGTCCAGTAGCCAATCTCATCGGGAACGGCCCCTGAAGCACTGCCTTCGGTGATGGAGTCCCCCAGAGGCATGATGCGGACGGGCACCGTCGAGCAATCGACGCAGTAGTCCCTGGCAAGATAATAATGGGCGCTGACCTCATTGGCCGCCAGGGCCGCATTGTGGATGGCCACCTCGTCCAGGACTCCCGAGAAATGGAATCCTGCATCGATGTCGAGCCAGCCCAGGTGCAGAGGCGCACTGGCGTCACTGAAACCGTCGGGGAAGCTCACGCCGGATTGCGTGTCCTCCTGCACACCATCCACGTACAGGATGTTGGTTCCGGACCCCTCACGGACCGCCGCGATGTGATGCCACCGGCCATCCGTCACGACACGGCTGCCCTTGAGGACGACACTGTTGCCGCCGCTCGCCAGGAAGAAACTGGCGACACCCTGCGGATTGTTGGAGCACAGGATCCCCCCCCACCAGACGAAGGAAGCGCCGACCCTTCCCACCAGGACCTCATTGCTGGAAACCTCGGCGTCCAGGCACGAAGCGCCGGGCGTCGACTTCATCCAGAATTCGACGGAGAAGCTGTCACTCTGGCCCCAGTTGAAGCCAGCACCGGGGACGTCGATGCCGGTGGATGCCGCTCGGCTGAAGGTCCATGCCCCATTGATCTTCCCTTCTGCCTCGACCTGCGGGCAGGGAGGGTTGGGAGGCGTCCCGCAGGCCCCGTCGTTGTCCCCGGCGGAGTCCACGAAAGCGGTGCTCCCGATGAGCTCGTCAAGCTTCCAATAAGCCTCCATGTCCGTCGGGCAGGTCGTCGGCTGCGCACTCGCCAACCCGGTCAGGCTGCAAACAAGCCCGAGAAACAACAGCAGGGAGAGGATCGTTCTGGCCGAAGACCGCCAACTCGCTTTCAACATAGCACCTTCCTTTTTGGTCATGAAGTTGAATCACTCAATCCGGCCCGGGGGACCGGAAACCCGATGTCGCTCAAACACACACTCACCAAATCTTCCAGGGAGGGTTTCCGCTCTCCCAGAGTTTCTCGAGAAGGTTCTTGTCCCTGAGGGTATCCATGTTCTGCCAATATCCCTGGTGTCGGTACGCCGCCAGCTTTCCGTCATGGGCCAGGCTCGCCATGGGCTCTTCTTCCCAGACCGTTGAATCGTCCCGGATATAGTCCATGACCTGGGGCTCGAGCACGAAAAAGCCGCCGTTGATCCACGCCCCGTCCCCCCGGGGCTTCTCCTTGAAGCTCAGGATCTTGTTCTGGTCCTGCTCAAGGCGAAACGCCCCGAATCTGCCCGCAGGCTGAACGGCCGTCAAGGTGGCCAAGGCGTTCTGCGCTCGGTGGAAGGCAATGAGCTCCTGGATATTGATGTCGGACACGCCGTCCCCGTAGGTCATGCAGAAAGTCTCGTCACCGATGTAGTCCCGGACACGTTTGATCCGGCCCCCCGTCATCGTCTGTTCCCCCGTATCGACCAGGGTTACGCGCCAGGGCTCGGCGCCGTTCTTGTGGATCTCCACCTGATGATTGCGTAAATCGAATGTGACATTCGACATGAGCAATGAATAATTCGCGAAGTATTGCTTGATGGCGTGTCCCTTATAACCCAGACAAATGATGAAATCGTTCAAACCATGCGCAGAATAGATCTTCATGATATGCCACAGCATCGGCTGACCGCCGATTTCCACCATGGGCTTCGGTTTGACGCCCGTCTCTTCAGAAAGGCGCGTGCCGAACCCACCCGCCAGGATCACGACTTTCATGCTTCCTCCTCGGTTCGAAGCGAAAGGATCACTGAACGCCAAAGACCTCTTGAGGCCACAATTCATCCATTTCTATGACGCTCCCTCCCTCTTGAGGACCACCGGGATCGTCCGGAAGAGTATCTTGAGATCCAGCCACAACGACCATTGGTCAATGTACTCGCGATCCATTTCCATCCAACGACTGAAAGGAATGTTGTTGCGCCCGGAAACCTGCCAGATGCCGGTGATCCCCGGCTTCATGCTGAGCCGCCGCCTGTCGTGCAACGCATATTGGGCCACTTCGGGCGGCACCGGCGGCCGCGGACCGACCAGGCTCATGTCTCCCTTCAGCACGTTGATCAACTGGGGAAACTCATCCACGCTTGTCTTGCGGAGGACTGCGCCGATTTTGGTGACTCTGGGATCATCCTTCATCTTGAAGACGGGACCG
The DNA here is from genome assembly GCA_964513835.1 of uncultured Syntrophobacteraceae bacterium. Classification (GTDB taxonomy): domain Bacteria; phylum Desulfobacterota; class Syntrophobacteria; order Syntrophobacterales; family Syntrophobacteraceae; genus JALOOX01. The sequence goes on along the minus strand of CAZEOY010000099.1, from coordinate 6,892 downwards.
TCCATTTCGTTGCAGTGAAGGAGCTTGCACTTGAGCTTCTCGGCATCGTCCACCATGGTTCTGAACTTGTAGAGCGTGAAGAGCCTTCCATTGTAACCGACTCTCTGCTGCTTGAAAAAAACCGGGCCCTTGGAGGTGGCCTTGATGACAATGGAGATGATGAGAAATATCGGCAGCAGCAAGATAATCAGGAACAGCGAAAAAGTAATGTACATGAGGCGCTTGATGATGAGGTCGAGATTCATCTTGGGGCTCGTGTACAGGTCAATCACCGCCAGGTCAAGATATCTTGAAACCGTAGCCTTGGACGACCTGAGCCTGAAAATGTCCGTGGGGATCTTCGCCTCAATTCCCACCGTTTCACAGAATTTGATGATCTTTTCGATTTCAGAATAGAAGGATTTGATGGGAAGCGTGATGAAGATTTCATCCACCACGCAATCCCTGACGATTCTTTCGCAATCGGCCAACGTCCCTAGAACATTGAACTGATAATCACACTGATGACGGCAATCTCCATTCGTCGGAGCGTCAATGCAGCCAAGAATCCTCAGACCCAGCTCGGGGTAGCGCTCAATCCTCTGGGCCAGCTTGGCAGCCCTCTCGTTACGTCCCACGATCAATACTTGACGATAATTATACCCACGACTACGAATATATTTCAGCAGTATACGCAATATGGCGCGTATGGATATCAGAGACAAAAACTGGAGTATATATAATCTCAAGAAAAAATCTATATTTTCCCCAACACTTTTATAAAATATAGGAGGAACAGCCGCCAGAAAGATAGCCATTCCGGTAGCCTTAAATACATCTAAAAGCTCATCACCAAATGCAACCAGTCGCTTGGAAGCAACAAGTCTAAAATAATCAGAAGCATACATCCAAGCAAATATGTTAATCCAAAATGAAAAAGAATATCGATTATAGTCAACAATAAAGTTTAGATCCAATTTCTGACCATAAATATACGAAAGAATAAAATAGCTGAACACAATAACGAGAAGATCAACAATCCAAAACACTATCGCCAAAGGCTGCTTAAGTTCCTTAAGCATAGCGCCCCCCCAATTGATACCCATGCATTGTTTTTGTCATCATGATATCTTAAGCTATGACAATATTAGTATTATTCTGTACTGACGGTTATGGCAATGCCATTCTCACTCAAAAGAAGCTTTTTCACCATTTTATGAATAAGAATGGCATTGTAGCAAGTTGTAGAATCAGTGATCCATATCATACTCGACGGGCAGGTTGGACCCCTTTTGGGATCGTGTTGTGTAGTAGCTCCGATAATGCTTCTGATAGTAACTGCCGTTGTAACGGTTCAGATCCAACTTGTTGACAATGCTTCCCAGTAAAAACCCCCTCGCTTCATTGAGCTTCCTGCGGAAGATCCTCACATCCTCCCGGTGCGTCTTCCCCAAAGCCGTGACGAGAACGACGGCATCCACCTGTCCGGCAAGAATCAGGACATCCGCAAAAACGCCAAAAGGCGGAGAATCGACTATGACCCTGTCGTACTGCTCGGAAAGAGAGGCCAGCATCCCCTTCATCCTGGAGGAGGCGAGGAGCTCGGCCAACCGCGATGATGCGGGCCCCGATGAAATGAAGCTCAGATTGGGAATCTCCGTCTCTCGAATGATCTGATCGAGCTCACAGACGCCGTTCAGGTAATGACTCAGACCGAACCGACCGTTCGTGGAATTGCCGGCGAATATCTTGCCGAGTCTCGGTCTGCGCAGGTCAGCGTCGATCACCAGCACGCGCTCTCCTGCCGCCGCATAAGCCTGTGCAAGATTGGCGGCGATGGTCGTCTTGCCTTCACCCGCAGTGGTCCCGGTGATGAGAAAGGAATTCACGGCCATTCCCGCCTGCCCCGTACAGGCCAGATGAACCGAAGCCTTCGCGGCGCGCACCGCTTCCGAGAAAAGCGATGCGGGACTCTTGCGCACGATGTAGTCGATCATCTTGGCCTCATCCTTGGGAACAAGCGGCAGCACGCCCAAAATGGGGATCATATGCCGGTCCGAAATCTCGTCGACCCGCCTTACGGTCTGATCCACATATTCCCTGAACAAGGCCAGACCAATCCCTCCCAGGAACCCCAGAGCGCAAGCCAGGAAGACATTGCGCAGGATCCGCGGTTTGTCGGGTCCCAAGGGGCTCATGGCCAAATCAACCACCTTGATGTTTCCCAGGTCCGTGCCAACATTGGCGTCAATCTCTTTGGAGCGTTCGAGCAGGCTTTGAAAGATCTGCTTGTTGATCTCCACTTCCCGCTCCAACACCTTGAACCGACTGGCATAATCATTGAGCTGCAATGCCATGGTCTTCTTCTCTTCAGCTGTGGCCTGCAAAGCCTTCTCTTTGTTCACAGCAGCTTGATAGTCGTTCTTGAACGAATTGAGGAGCCTCTGCTGCTCGGCATCGATCTTCTTTCCGACATCGACCATTTTGGCTCGCAGGTTCTTGACCGTGGGGTACTCATCCTTGAAAAATGTTCTCAGCTTCTCGTACTCACCCATCAAATCGATGTACTGCTGTCTCAAAGCCTGTATGAGAGAATTCTGCAACACCAATGGCGATGAAGAGATGTCGCTGCCCAGAGTATAATGATAAAATTCACCTTTTTCGATCCGATCCGCCTCGGCTTTCGCCAAAGCCTCGTTGATCTTTTCAAGCTGCTGGTAAACGGAGTTCATGCGGGAATCGAGAGATACGATTCCCTTTTCCCTTGCATATTGGTTCATCTCGGCCTCGGATTTCTCCATCTCCGTCCGGGCCGATTTGATTTGTTTCTCAAGCTGCTGCTTGGCGGACTTGGCCGAATCGATTTTGCGATCCATTTCCCAGCCGATATACTCGTCAATGATCCCGTTCACGACCTGGGCCGCCAGTCGTGGGTCGGTAGACTCGAATTTTATCTCCAGGATGCTCGTCTCGCCCTTCATCTCGACAGTCAGCTTTCGACTGAACAGCCCCTCCAGCCATCTCTGTTTTGTCTGATCCACGCCGTAATCCACCGCATGGGTTTGCTCAACATGATCGGTGGCAGGCTGAAACAAGCCCAGGACAGTGCCGATAGCAGTGTTCTTAAAATTCTTGACGTAATTGGCTATCCTCCAGATGAGCTTCTTCTCGTTCCGCTCATCCAGGTAAGGGTTAAAACCTTCCTGGTTTTCCAGGTCCAACCTCTCGATCACCCGCCTTGCGAGCGAAGGGCTCCGCAACAGCTCCAGCTGAGTTTCGAAATACCCCCCTTGCCTGAGCATGGGGTTATCCATCATCATACTTTCGAATTTGGTAACCTTCGGGGCATTGGGGTTGATTTCAATGGACCCTGAGGCCTGATAGATCGGCTTTATCATGAAGTTGATGATCAGCGTGGGAATGAAAAGAGCCAGGAAGGTGCCAATAATCAACCACTTTCGCCGCAACAGGATCTCCAGAAAATCGGAAAAAGTGGGAGTCGTGTCGTAGTGCATCAGGACGTCGCGAATTTCAGGCGACAACGCACGGCTTTCCGTGACAGCAACGGGGTATTTGGATCCGGGTTCCCTTTCCAGCTGTGGAATCATCTTTGAACTCCTATCGTATCAACGGCATTGAATGCGTGACATTCTCAACAAGACTCCAACCCCTAATCATCATTGAAGTCTCGGGAAGTACATGTTTACCCCGCTCATATCCGCTTTGATCACCGGTCCTGCTTGGGCGGTTCGTACCCCACCCCCACCAACCCCGTGAAGAAATTGAGCATAATCCCATACAGCATTTGCTTTCCAAAGCTCGACTCAACAAAGACAATATCCCGGTCATTGATCTGGAGATCATGTCCCGAACCGGTCTTGAAATCCTTGGCACTCACCTGGATGACCTCTCTCTTACCCTGCTGGACTTTGCGGACCAGTTTGATGTTCCCGCTGTCCGCCACCGATGCGAATCCACCGGCTTGAACAATCGCCTCCTGGACAGTCATCCCCGGAGAGACGCCATAGGTGCCCGGCCTCTTAACGGCTCCGTCAACAAATACCATGCCCATGTCAGGAACGTAAATTGTGTCGCCGCGCTGGATAGGGATATTCAACTCCGCCTTGCCGCCGTCAACGATTTCATCCAGGTCGATCAAATAGGTGCTGGGCCGATTGACATCACCTTCGGTTCGCCGCACCTGGATCGTTCTGCCGGCCTTTTCGTTAAGCCCCTCTCCCAAAGCCAAAACATCCAGGAGGCGCTGACGCCCGAAGTAATTGTATGTCCCGGGCTTCCTGAATTGACCCAGCAACGTGATCTTGCCCCCCTGATATTCCTTGACAAAGATATCCACATGAGGGTCCTGCAGGTATTTTTTACGATACTCGGACTCCACCTTCTGGGCGGCTTCACGGGTCGTCAGCCCCTTGACATTGACCGCACCCAAGAGGGGGAGCATGATGGCGCCCCGATCCCCAACCCGGACCTCCCGCTTCAAATCCTCAGCCTCGAACACGGTCACCTGCAGCAGATCGCCTTCGGACAGGGGGTAATCCTCCGGCTGCGGAGCCGGCCCGACCATGGTCAAGAGCTTTTCGTTAAAATCTCTGGTCTCCTGCTGGGAGCCACCGGCCATAGCTATGACGTCCTCCAGCTTGGCCGTGGGTTGCGGTCCGGAGGAACAGGCCATCAACATGGCCACCATGCACGTCAAAAGAGCAATCCCCAAAATTCGCCCAACCCGAATTCGGTTACCTGGATCGTTCAGCCACATCTTTCGTACCTCCTGACTTTTCAGCCACCAACTGGCCAGATAGAGCAAAAAACGTTCCGCATGCCCCCCTTCTGGGTGGGGATGGCGGGTTAATTGGCTCGAAATGAGCGTGCCGAGCGGCAGATAAGGATTGAAATGTCTCGCCATTGATTGTATTTTTCGTAGACTTGTTTGAACATGTCAATTTCCCAATTGATCCCAATCGGTTGCGGGGGCCTCGCTCTGACTTTTGCGAACCGATGCGCCTGGAGCCGGCGGCCATTCCTCATTGAACTGTATGATCATTGATCGTGGAACCCCAAGTATGATGATCGAGGCTCCAAGACCAGCCAGCGTTTGCATTGTGGATGATGACGAAGCCATTTGCGCCATGTTGAGCGAGTTCGTGGCCGGCTGGGGATTCAAACCGGAGATTGTCACATCCGATCGGCTGATGACGGATTGGTTTGCGGACGTCGACTCCGACATTTACCTGATCGATCTTCATCTTCCGTCTATCCACGGCCTGGATTTCATCCCGAAGGTTCTCAAGCATCATCCCGATTCCCGAATCATTATCATCACCGGCTACGCCGACAAGGAGTCGGCCATCAGAGCGCTGAGGCTCGGCGCTTTCGATTTTCTCGAGAAACCTTTCGAGCGGGAGATCCTGCAGCACGCTATCTTTCGCGCCATGGAATCGGCCCAGAAAGAGAGGGACCTTAAGGATCTCGTTGCCGACCTCAGGCAGAGCCAGGCCGAATTGCTCGCCCACAAGGAACGGCTGGAATATGTCAACGAACGTCTGCTCGAGACCAACAAGGCCTTCACCGCCCTGGCCCGCAGCATGGACTTCGAGCGAGAACAGCTTGAAAAGCGGATTGCAGCCAAGATCGAAACCGTGATCCTGCCGATAGTAGACCGCTTGATGAAAGAACCTGAGCTGGCCCGGTACTCCATGGAGCTGGATGTACTGGTCAGACTGCTGGAAGATCTGACGAGCGGCGCCTCAGCCGAAACAAAACTGGCTCTCAAGCTCTCCCCCACCGAACTGAGGGTCGCCTCATTGATCAAGAGTGGCATGAGCACAGACGACATAGCGGAACATCTCTTCATTTCAGCCAGCACCGTCAGGAAACACCGTAAAAACATCCGAAAAAAGCTCAGACTCAACAACTCAAGCTACAACCTTCGCCATTACCTCATGGCCAAAACCCCGTCCAGCTCCAACCCATGATCCCCTGAGGCTGCTCAAGGCCAGGCTCAGTTCTCTCCGTTGGCCATGAGCATATCGAGCTGAAGCATCTGGTCGGACGTCAGATCGCAAAACTCCAATCCGCATCGCCGTGTTTGAAAACCTTTGAAACTGTAACAGTCTTCGACCTCCCGGTCGTACACAACCCTGCACACTGCTTTCGGGAGGCTGTAGTCCTTGGGGTGCGAGAAGAGCGCTATCTCCACCACGTCGCTCTTCTCTCGATCGCCAAATGAGTTGTATTCGAACGCCAGCCCCCCCGCGCTGATGTCTGTAAGTTTGCCGATCATATCGAACTCGGGCCTGAACGTGATGAAAACCGCGTTCTTTATCCCGAAGCGATGAAACCTCCTCCGATCCTCTATGCCTTTTTTGGCCATCTCCCTTTACCCTGCAGGTCGAAGTCAACACCGTTCACGGAACTGCGTGAGCCATCCCGTGCCTTCGACTCCTTTCTCCGATCCCCCCTTGGAGTCGAACGATCCCTACCGGTACCGCTGCAACGTGGCGGGCTCCCCCAGCATTCCGCCAACCGGAATTCTGCCATAGCGCTCGTTTTGTTCCAGACGAACCCATCTCATCTTCTGAAATCCGAATCCCTGCACCGTCAAGAAGCTCAAACTTTTTCCCCCCCTTCAAATCCAGGGAACCGGGTTCATTTGAACCGCGTTGATTCCGAAGTCTCAGCCTTCACGGGATGAACGGTGGAGGGATGGGCGCATCGCATGTTTCCGAAGGGAACGGAAGGGAGTTCCAACAAAGCTCCGCCAACTCGCTTACAGCATCCCTGCCTGCAAACGCTCTCCCTGTTCCGTTGATCAGCAACCTACAAGTGAAACATTAAGGTGTAAAGGGTGATTTTCTTACATCATCATGGAGCCCACCCTCTACCCCAAATGCTG
>CAZEOY010000098.1:6923-9205 GCA_964513835.1 uncultured Syntrophobacteraceae bacterium | reverse complement strand
TGAGGGGGAAGGTGAGCGGGTTCAGGGAGCTGAAGGTGTGGAGGGCCGGGAAGGAGCTGGCGGTGGAGATCTACAGGGTGACTCAAGGGGGCGAGCTCGGCCGGGACTTTGGGCTTCGGGACCAGCTCCGACGGGCTGCCGTGAGTATTCCCTCCAATATCGCCGAAGGGGACGAAAGGGGAATCCAACAAGGATGCGGTCCGGTTCCTGTACATGGCCAAAGGCTCCCTCGCCGAGCTCAGGACCCAGCTCGAAATCGCCCACGACATCGGCTACCTGGACCAGACCACCTTGAATGACCTCGAGGCAAAGTGCTCCCAGCTTGCCAAAATGCTCGGCAGCCTCATCAAAGCCCGCTCCTCCCCTAACCCCTAACCTATCACCCATAACCTATGACCTATTTTTATATCCTGATCGCCTCGGTCCTGATCGCGACCCTGCTGGTGCCCCTGGCGGCGCGCCTGGGGCTGCGCCTCGGGATCGTGGATCACCCCGGCGGGCGCAAGATCCACACGGAGCCCATCCCGCGGACCGGAGGGGCGGCCCTCATCATCGGGACCCTCGCCCCCTTCCTTCTCATGTCCCAGGATGCGCACCTCAACCTGGGCTTCGGTGCGGGTGCGCTGGTGCTTTTCGTTTTCGGCCTCCTGGACGATGCCCGGGACATCCACTACGCCTGGAAGTTCCTGGGCCAGATCCTGGCCGCCGTCGTCGTCACGTGGCTCTCGGGCGTCCAATTCCACTCCCTCGGCACGGTGGGTGCCTGGCTGCCCCTCGCTCCCGGCCTGTGCGCCTTTCCCCTGACCGTCTTCATCCTGCTTGCCACCACCAACTTCATCAACCTGGCCGACGGCCTGGACGGCCTGGCCGCCGGCATCTGCATCCTCTGCTTTTCGGCGGTGGGGTTCCTGTCGGGGCTCGGCGGCGACGTTCCCACGGTGGTCCTGTGCGTGAGCGTGCTCGGGGCCATCCTGGGTTTCCTGCGGTACAACACCCACCCCGCGACCGTTTTCCTGGGCGACACGGGAAGCCAGTTCCTGGGCTTCACCCTGGGATTTGCCATGCTGCTCCTGACCCAGCGGCCGGAAAGCCATTACAGCCCGTTCCTGCCCCTGTTCCTCGTGGGGGTCCCCGTCATCGACACGACCCTGGTCTTCGTGGAGAGGATCCTTTCGGGCGAATCCCCCTTCCTGGCCGACAAGAAGCACATCCATCACCGCCTGCTGAGGGTCGGCCTGCGGCATGGCCAGGCCGTCGTGGTCATCTACATGCTCCAGCTGAGCCTGATCGTCCTGGGGCTCACCCTGGGCGGCGCGGGGGATGCGGTGCTGGCGGCGACCTATGGCGCCCTCCTGGTTTCCCTGGTCCTTTTCTTCCTGCTTCCCGGGAAGGGCGAGCGGCTCCACTGCCTGGGCGAGGAGTGCATGAAGCGGGTCGAGAGGATCAACTTCTCCGCCAGGGCTCCGTGGCTCAACTGGCGCTGGCTCTCCCGCATCGCCTGGGTGTTCATGGTGGGCGGGCTCGCCCTCTTCTGGCTCATCACGCCCCTGGGGCTCCCGACCGTGCCCAAGGACATGGGGATCTTCTCCCTCATCCTTCTGGTGCTGGGGCTCCTCATCCAGAAGCTCTCCCCCGAGCTCGCGCCCTCGGCCGTGCGGATTTGCGCCTACTTCCTGACCATTTTCTATGTCTTCAGCTGGGAGTTCCAGGTCCAGGAACTGCCGGGATTCCTCCTGGACTGGGGCATCTATGACGCCCTCTTTTTCGCGATGGGGGGGGCCTACTTCTTCTATCTCCTCGTGACCCAGGAGCGCCTTCCCCTCGTGACCATGGACTACCTGCTGCTGGCGGTGGTCATCTTCACCTTCTTTCTGCCCGAGGATGTGCTGCTGACCTACCATGTGCACAGCATCTCCGCCCGGGTGTTCATCGTGTTTCTGTGCGTGGAGCTCATCGCCTTCGTCAGGGCGGAGTCGTTTTCGATTCTGAGAGTCGCCACCCTGGCGGCGCTGGCCCTCAACGCCCTCCATGCCTTCGTGTAGGGCCACGGGTTCGGCGCCTTGGTGCCTTAGTGCCTTGGTGCCTTGGTGGTGGAAAGGGTTCTTAAATTGAACCACCAAGACACAAAGACACCAAGGAGACCTATTAGGGGGAAGGATAGACCCAAAGAGTTTTCTTCGTGCTTCCTTTGTGTCTTTGTGCCTTGGTGGTGAAAGGGTTTTTAACTACAATGCCATTCGAGGACGATAGAGCTTGATGGGCAGGTGTTGGCGGAAGAGCTC
>CAZEOY010000098.1:0-6913 GCA_964513835.1 uncultured Syntrophobacteraceae bacterium | reverse complement strand
CGCATCTGTGGTGAAAACAGGCATCTGGTGTCGCTCTGCTACAGCACAAATGAGAAAGTCGGTGTTTGAACCCTGGACCCCCTTACCGCGACATAGATTGAAGAACTCGGCAGCCACCTCGAAATCCCTGGTGGTCAGTTCGAGATCGGGAAACGGACGCAGATGATCGCGAAGCCTGGTGAACTGCTCCATGATCTTGATCCCGGAAAGGATTTCCTGCCTCACTGGTCCTATCAATTGTACCCTGAGCTCCTTGACCAGCTCCATCAGCTCGCCCACTTCCGGACCATCTGAAGCATCGCTTCGCCGCAGCGCCATGGACCAGATACAGGTGTCGACAAGCACCTTCATGGCTGCTTACGCTGTTCCTTGTAGTCGTAATCCGAATCGTAGTCGACGGAATGGATCAAATCGAGGATCTCGATCTGCTTCCGGCGCTGGATATATTCAAGGAGCGCTTCAGTGACCACGCCCTTCTTTGTCGCATGCTTGCCGATGAGGCGAGCTTCTTCAATCAGTTTGTCGTCGATAGCCAGATTTGTCGCCATGGGACACCTCCTTCACACATTAAACTACACCATGTTCTGTGTGGTTTCAAGCAACTCGTGGTGCACACATGAAAAATACAGTTGAACCACCAAGACACGAAGACACCAAGGAGACCTATTAGGGGGAAGGATAGACCCAAGGAGTTTTCTTCGTGCTTTCTTGGTGTCTTTGTGCCTTGGTGGTGAAAGGGTTTCTGAATTGAACCACAAAGACACCAAGACACCAAGAGGGGCAATCCCGGTTGAGACGGATCGTGTGGCCGGGCAGGTGGTGGATGCGGCCTTTCGGGTACATTCGCTGCTGGGGCCCGGGTTGCTGGAGAGCGTCTATCAGGTCTGCCTTGGCCATGAGCTTGGCAAGAGGGGTATCAAAGTTGAGCAGCAACTGGTCTTGCCCGTCATGTACGACACGCTGCAGCTCGACACCGGCCTCCGGATCGACATGTTGGTCGGCGAATGTGTCGTGGTGGAGCTCAAGGCGGTTGAGAACATACTTCCTGTCCATAAGGCGCAGCTCCTCACCTACCTGAAGCTCTCGGGCCATCGCCTGGGGCTTCTCATCAACTTCAATGTTCCGCTCATCAAAGACGGCATCACCCGGATGGTTCTTTGAACTGCTACCACCAAGACACCAATGAAAACTATTATCTGGAAGGATAGACCCAAGGAGTTTTCTTCGTGCTTTCTTTGTGTCTTTGTGCCTTGGTGGTGAAAGGCTTTTTAAATTGAACCACCAAGACACCAAGACACGAAATTGGGAACTTCATGACCATCGAGGAGAGAACATGAAACGTACCGCATTGCCGCTGTTGCCGATCCTCATCGCCGTAGCCGCCATGGCCCACTTCCTCAGCCCTGCATGCAAAGCCGAGGATTACACCATCGCCCCAGCCGATGTGCTGGAGATCTCCGTCTGGGGCGAGCAGGAACTGCGGCAGCAGGTGGTCGTGCGACCCGACGGCAAGGTGTCCTTTCCGCTGGTGGGCGACATCCCGGCGGCGGGGAAGACGACCGGGGAGGTGAAGGACCTGCTGGAGGAGGCCATCCGGGCCTACATTCCCGACGCCAGCGCCACGGTCATCGTGCGGGAGCTCGGCAGCCTGCAGTATTACGTCATCGGGAAGGTCAACAAGCCCGGGGTGTTCAACGTGGCCAAGACCATCACGGTGCTCCAGGCCCTGTCGCTGGCCGGGGGAGTGACACCCTTCGCCAAGGAGAGCGACATCCTCATCGTGCGCACCCGCCCCGACGGGACGACCCTGCAGCTGCCCTTCGAGTACGACCAGGTGAAGCGCGGGAGGAAGCTCGAGCAGAACATCGTCCTCGAGCGCGGCGACACGGTCGTGGTGCCGTAATGCGATGAGAGATCTGAAAGGATTCACCACCAAGGCACCAAGACAGAAAGGATTCATGTAGGAGCTTCCCTTCAAGGCTCGGTTCTCCGTGCCTTGGTGTCTTGGTGGTTGGTTCGTCGAATAGCAGCAGCACAGGCGCGGCAGGGTTTACAATCCCATATGATAACAAAGGGCAGGGTTCCTCTTAGAACCCTGCCCTTTTCATTTTCGGCAGAATTTGTTGCCAAATCTGGCAGGCATCAGGCCCGCAGCTTCCGCCGGAAGACCAGACCCAGCCCGGCCAGGCCCGAGCCCAACAGAAGCGCGGCCGAAGGAATGGGCACCACCGGCCCCGGCCCCCCCGTTGTATTGCCAGTCACTGAGACATTGTCGATGCCCGCCAGAGAGGCTGTCCCCGTGAAACAGTTGGGATCCGACGCTTCAACGAGCTGGAAGACAAGCTGGGCGTTCGAAGCCGACCAGTCGGAAGGAATACTGATGGTATCGCTGTACCTCCCATAGGCCAGGCCTGAGTCCGGATGCCAGAAGGTGCCATGAGTCCGGAGATCCAGCAGGCTGATGGTCACGACCGGATTGGTATTGCCTTCCTGGAAAAGCGCCAGGAAGGTGTCGTCGGCCGTCTTCGAGTTGTCCCAGTAATCGAAGGCCCAGTTAAAGGAGACGGTCACCTCATCGAGGCCCGTCACGTCAAACGACTGCCACAGCGTGGAAGTTCCCGCCGTCACGTTCCACCCCAACAGGGCGAAATTCCCGCTCATCCCCTGGATGCCGGAAACCAGGCCGGCCGAACCGATCCTCACGTCGCCCGCCGTTTGCCATCCTGTCAGGCCGTCATTGAAATTGCCATTTGCGATCAGGCTTGCCCCGCAGACAGCAGGCAGGCTCACCACCGCCGCCAACATCACGGCCACGACCATGTGCTTGAAGCGCTGCCGCTGGGCAGCCATACCAATTCTCATCGATAGGGAGCTCATACCAATCCCCGCAAAAGCAAAACGGGCAGAAACGAAATCCACAGCCCTTTCCGTTGCTGCCCGACCTGCAATCTATAATTTTTACAGAGTATTATGCAGCCAAAGCCTTCCGCTGCCGACGGAGCCCAAACCCGACCAGGCCGAGCAATCCTGACCCAAACAGAATGGCCGCCGCCGGGACGGGGACAGCTGCAAGCTTATCTTGCGATGTAACAGTATTAAACGTAAGAGTGATATCTCCAACACCCCAATCGATGAGGAGGGAGTTATATAAATTGAGTCCGCCCTTGAGCTGCCCCGAAAATTCAAGAGTACCACTTGTATAGTAGACAGGCTCATCGCCACTGTAATCAGCCAAGCGCATCTGAACAAGATTGTAATGGTCTGCCTCACCTAATATGCTTATAGTAGATTTACTTGTCGTTAATGTTATCCAATCACCATTTCCAACGAAATATTCTAAATTATATCCATCAACAATAGAAAAATCTCTTACATTAATGTTTACCCCAAATCCCTCATCATCCTTATCTACTGCAAAAAAGCTGACTGCATCGAGATACTGAGTATAAGGGTCGGTATAATTAACTGAGACTGCGTTGGCCATATTCCAGGTAGCAACGATGAAAAACAAAAACAGCCATGTTGCGAGTATCGACTTCTTCATGACCTTATTCCCTCCATCTCCTCACTAAAAGCAAAAAAAGCCGGATCACCCTGTTCAGGCAACCCGGCTGTCTCGACTGATGGAGGAGACCCGTGGCTTTCCGTCACCGTCTCGCGGCGGCTTTGGCCTTTTCTGATTCCCTAACCCCAATATCTATTCTCAGGCCCATCACATTTTGATGACTTGCAGACTTGGCGCCCTTATACCAGCGCGTGGCGAACCCTGTCAAATGAAAAAATGCTCACAAACGAAGAAATGATGAAAGAAATTTTTCATGAATATCCATTGATTATAGTTATAAGAAACTTTTCTTTTGGCATATTCGCAAGATGGCAACAATACGATAATGATTAAATTCACGAACCGATCTCGGAAGACAACAGCGCCAAACCGGCGGGCAGACCTGAAACCGCGTTCCCGTATCCGGGGCATGGCGTGGCTCCGCAGTTCAGAGCCCAGGACGACGCGCGATCGATCACGACGAGGGCGGAAGATTTTCGATGATGCGGAGGTCCTCATCCGAGAGGGATTCGAATTCGATGGCCGCCGAAAGCCAGTCTCTGGAATCCAGGCGCACCACCCTGCCCTCGGCCTTCCAGTCCTGGAGCGGAGGCTGCGCCACCTTGAAGACGACGTGAAAGGGGCCGGCGGGCAGGTACCCGCCGTTCAGATCCAGCCGGCTCAGGTACGCTCCCCCGGGGCTGATGTTTTCGAGCACGGCCCTCCCGGGCATTCGGCAATCGGGGGAGTTGACCGGGCACACTTCGATCTCCACGGGAACGCCCACGGTGGATCGCCGCCACTGCCGCACGTGCTGGAACGGGGTCGGTTCCGCGCCGTGCGGTGAAGCCGCAGCCGCCGCATTGAGGAGTTCCAGGGCGCTCCCCCGGCTGATCAGACGCTCGCCCGTCAGCGGATTCTTGTACCCCGAAAGGATGCCGCGGTCGTACTTGCGGGAAACCGTCGCCCGCGAGATGCCCAGCAGCCTCGCCGCCTCCCCCGTCGTGAGAAAGTTCTTCTTCATGCTTCCGCAATCCCCTCCCCTGAGCCTCCCGCCAGCCTCCCCCCGCTTCAGTGCTGTTGATTTAACGTCACCCCGGCGAAAGCCGGGGTCCAGAAAACCGCATAAAACCTGGATTCCGGCTTTCGCCGGAATGACCCCAATTGCTTGAGTCAACAGCATTGCCCCCGCGCTTCGCCCATGTGGAACCTCCCTACACCAGCCTGTAAAAAAAATAAACTGCGAACGGCTGAGAACTTGACTTTCGACATGGCACCACACCGTCATTCCGGAAATTCACTTGTCCGTCATTCCGGCAGTCTCCCGGCTTAGAGCCTGCCGGGACAAGCTTAAGCCGGGATCCAGTCAAATGATCCTGGGGTACAGGTCCTCCCAATTCGGATTTCTGTTTTCAATCAATTGCACTTTCCACTTGCGCTTCCATTCTTTCAATCGCTTTTCCCGCTGAATAGCAGAGTCCATGCTCTCATGAATTTCATACCAAACCAACTGATGGACGCCATACCGATTGGTGAACCCTTCCACCACATCATTCCTGTGCTCCCAAATCCTCTTGACGAGGTCTGAAGTGACACCCACATAGAGGGTGCCGTTCTTTCTGCTGGCAAGGATGTATACCGCTGGTTGCTTGATCATTGAGTTCAGCGCCAATCGAGAAGATGTCCATTTTCGCTTCGTCATGCCGGCGGTCTCCCGGATTAGAGCCTGCCGGGAGACCGCCGGCATGACGAGGAGCTTTATTGTCAAAAGTCCAGAATTCAGTCGTTCACGGTAAAAACGCTTTAACCATCAAATATCATTGATGAGATATTTCCAAATGAAATAAACGCGCTCCCTTCCCTTTTCCGACGGATGCGTCAGAAATTCATTACTCCCCTCTGTTCAACGGAACAGAACCTGCTAATATACGCGGCTGATCGCAGAGAATCGGCCGCCGTGGCCGATGGAGCCGATACCGGGCAAAAGGCGCAGTTCACAGGTTTCATTCCTGGCGGAGAATGAGCGCATGCAAAGGTTCTGCAGATGTCTGCTGTTCATGGGCGGGGTTTGGATGGCTTTTTTCCAGTGCAGTGTCGCTCGGGCCGCCGACTGGTCCGTCTCACCGGGCATCGACCTCACCGAGGAGTACAACAGCAACGTGCTCTTCAGCAGCCGCAGCCGCATCGGCGATTTCGTCACCTTCATCAAGCCGCGGGTGCTGGCCGCGTGGGAGACCGAGCGCACCCGGCTCCTCTTCAGAACGGCCGTTACCGGTGAAATCTATGCGGACCATTCGGATCTGGATTCCGTCTCGAATGACACCCAGGCCTCACTGGAGCATCACTGGACCCCGCGCCTTTATAGCACAGTCACGGCGACCTTTAAAAGGGATGAAACGCTCGACGAGGAGCTCCAGGACGTGGGACTCGTCACCCGGCGTGAGGAGCGCTACCGCTACGGCTTCAACGCTTCCGGCGGCTACGCGCTGACGGAGTCCTGGAGCCTCGAGGCCGGGGCCGGCTTCCTGCAGACGACCTACCCCGACGACACCTTCGACGACCTCATGCTGGTGCAGACCAGCGTGAGCCCGAGCTTTCAGATCAACCCCCGGGACCGCGTGGGGGTTCGCTTCGGTGTGGATTTCGCCGACTACGAAGATACGGCCGAGGGGGAGACGTTTTCCGCCATGGCCTTCTGGCGCCGGGATCTCTCCGAGACCTCCTTTTTCAAGCTCGGGGCGGGCTACCAGTACAGCATGTTCGACCGGGAAGTGCAGGTCCCGAGGATCGTCGTCGGGCCGAACGGGCTCCCGACCCTGGTTTTCGTTCGGAGGACCGTGGAGACCAACCAGAGCGGATTCAGCTTCGATTTCGCCCTCAACAACGAGTGGACCCCGCGCTTCTCGACGGTGGCCTCGGCCGGCCGGCTGCAATACTACGACGTCAACGCGCGGCTCATCACGCGGACCTACGTCCGTGGGAGCTCCACCTACCGGATCACGGAGCTCTTGTCTCTGCGGTGCGATCTGGGATACGACTTCAATGAAGAGGAAGGCCCCGCCGCCGAGGACACGGATTATCTGCGCGGGGCGTCCTTCCTCACCTGGAAGCTCACGGAGAACCTGTCGCTGCGCACGGGCGGGTCCATAGAATACGCCCTGGAGACCCGGGGGCCCGTCGAGGACAGCAAGACCCGCGTGCGCGGTTCCGCGGCCCTGGTCTGCGACTGGCCCCGGTGGATGGAGGGGCAGTGACGAGTGACGAGTGACGAGTGACCAGTGACCAGTGACGAGTGACCAGTGACCAGTGACCAGTTATGGGTGAGGGGTGAGGGGTGGAGGTCAACGCTGTTGACTTAACGTCACCCCG